>DAOVXM010000236.1 GCA_030636125.1 Chloroflexota bacterium
GAGTGCTGCGTTAATAACTGAACCAGAATCCTGAATTATGAAGACAATTTGGTAGATGCAAATTTAGGAAAATATGCAAGAAGCAGTAGATGGCATTTGCAAAAACAGCTAGTCATATGCATTAAAGGTCGAAAAAAGGGCTCTTCGGGATCACACCTGGTGTTTTCTACTCCCACTTGACGTATCGATGTAATCGGCATTATACTCACTCCACTCGGGGTGTGGCGCAGATGGTAGCGCGCCGCGTTTGGGACGCGGAGGCCAGCGGTTCAAGTCCGCTCACCCCGACTTATGGAGTAAGGTTATGAAACGTGAATCGTGAAATCGACTGCAAGCCACGCTTCACGTTTCTTTTTATGAAAACCTTCTTGGAACAATAATTGCATCCCTTCATCATGGAGTACATACGATGGCGAAACCAAAGTATGATGGTGTAGTACAGGCAGTCCGTTACGATGATGATGGTCAGATATTGTGGGTCAGGGCTTTCTTGAGGCGTGGACCTGCTTGGTCCGATTACATCCTGCTCGACCGGGATGAACTGATCGAACAGCTGAATTCCGGAAAACGCATTGTCATCGGCAAGCGAGTACGATATTTAGGGGGCACCTTCGAGACTTCTTCACCGGTAGAATTGGTTGAAAAGGATGGTCACGAATTCCTCTTCTCGGGTGATACCCAAGCTGATAGAGATTGTTTGCAAGGCGTGCCTCTCGTATAAAATAACCTCGTGCCAACTCCCTTTTACCATTTGAGCATTGCGCAGGATTTAATGGCTCATCCCGATTTGTCTCTAGAAGTGCGCACACAGTTAAAGAGACAGGCGGGGGCGTTTTTGCTTGGCAACACAGCGCCAGATGTACAGGTTGTTTCCGGTCAATCGCGGGGTGCAACCCACTTTTTCACCTTGCCTATCCAGTCTGGAGCTGCGCCCCCATGGGAACGCATGCTTAGCGAACATCCACAACTATTTCACAGCGACCGCTTGCCGGCTTCTCGGTCCGTTTTTTTGGCGGGGTATCTTTGTCACTTGCAGGCAGATTGGATATGGGTGTTAACCATATTCCTGCCAATCTTTGGTCCCAAACAGACTTGGGAGACTTTTACCAGACGTTTGTACTTACACAATGTTTTGCGCGCTTACCTGGACGAGCAGATAATCCCCTCATTGACTGCTGACCTGGTAGATAATCTCCAGCAGGCTCGCTCAAAAGAATGGTTGCCGTTCGTCCCGGATAACTATCTAAACGAGTGGCGTGACTTCCTCACAAACCAGTTGAAGCCGGGAGCAGCAGTCAAGACAGTCGACCTGTTTGCATCCCGCCAGGGGGTCGATCCGCTGGAATTTAACTCCCTGATCCGGTCAGAAGCGGATATGGAGGCACAGGTATTCAATCGCTTATCGCGGGGTTCTTTGAATGAATTCCGTGAACGGATTATTACTATGAATTTGGATTTGATCCAATCTTACTTGAACAAGGATTTTGCCCTGAGGTCGATGCCATCCAAAGATTCTTCCCGACCTACTAATTATTACGATCGGAGCATAATATGAAAGTGATCGAACGCTCGCCGATCGGCGGCGAAGTCCGTCCACCAAGCTTAGCTGATCGAATTCGAGGTATCTGGAAGTTCGGACTTTCCTGGGATAAAGATATCCAAGCCCAAGGAATCCTTATCCGGAATTTGGGTAAATCGCTAGACAACACTTATACATTAATCAGCAACATAGCCCTGCCTAGTTTCGCACTGCCAGTCCCGATGGTGTTGGTAGGGCCGACGGGTGTGCGCACATTCTATGTGAGCGCTAAAGATGGAATTTTTCGCTTCCGAGAAGATATTTGGTACGAACTGGATCATCGCAGTGAGAGTTATAAGCTGTCCCGGCCAAATCTGGTCCGGCGTACAGAGCTCATGTCGCGCGCGGTTATTGAATATCTATTAGATAAAGGTTTTTACCTGGAAGAGTCAGAGTCGGTGTTGTTCTTCTCACATCCTGGCGTTCATGTCGATACCGCGGAATCTCCCGTTCACTTGTTATACACCGATGGTGTTGAAGGGTACGCGGCCAATCTGAAGCAAGCGGATACAGTTTTAGATGCGCTAGAAATGGGACGCATCGTCGAATTATTGACCAAATCCGAACCTCAAAAACCGGAAGCAGACGAAAACCTTCGTTCTCTTGCGCCTCCCAAAAAACCGGTCGGGGTAGGTGAATTCCGCATGAAGCCCTGGCAGTGGGTGGTTATCTTTTTCTTGGCTGTACTCATGCTCATCACGGTCATCATTACCGCATACCTTATCCTCAATATTGCCTGATAATCGGATTGAATGAGCTCAAACCCCTTCCTTTCTATCATAATTCCTGCCTTCAATGAGGCACAGCGACTGCCCAGTACCCTGGAGCAGGTAGTGGCGTTTTTAAAGGATCAGCCCTACGCCTCCGAGATCATCATCGTAGATAATGCCAGCCAGGATAATACCTTCCAGGTTATAAATGAATTTACGGATCGACATAACAGTGCCGATTTACCGCTTATCGTTCTCCAGGAACCGCACAAAGGCAAAGGTGCTGCGGTTAAAAAAGGGATCTTAGCGGCCAGTGGGGAGTTTCGGTTTATGTGCGATGCTGATCTTTCGATGCCAGTGTCAGAGATCAACCGTTTCCTGCCTCCTACCTTAGAGAATTTTGATATTGCCATCGCCTCCCGTGAAGCGCCTGGCGCAGTACGCTACAACGAACCCGCCTACCGGCACTTGGTCGGTCGTATCTTCAATTCCCTCATCCGAGTCCTTGCTCTCCCAGAACTGAACGATACCCAATGCGGGTTTAAGTGTTTCAGAGCTGCGGTCGCGGAAGACCTCTTCCCACGCATGACTATTACTGGATGGTCTTTCGATGTTGAAATCCTATATATAGCCCTGAAACGAGGCTATCAGATAGTGGAAATCCCCATCCCCTGGGATTACAACCCGCACAGCCAGATCAGCGTGTTCGGGGACTCACTCCAGATGGCTTTGGATATCTTCAAGATTCGCATGGGGAACCGCAACACCAAGTATGAGTAAACGATTTGATCCTGGCTTGATCCCACCTTCACCTGATCTGAGCTTCGAAGAACGGCTTTGGGGTACTGGGATTAATTACATCGCCGGGATCGATGAAGCCGGCCGAGGTGCTCTTGCCGGACCGGTGGTAACCGCAGTCCTGATCTTGCCCCCAAACTCTGCTCAGCACAAGACCCTGGCGGGATTACGCGATTCAAAACAGTTATCACCAGCAAAAAGGGATGCCTGGGCTGGGATTCTCCACCAGGAAGCAGTTTCCTGGGGTGTTGGCTCCGCTTCCCACCAGGAGATCGACTCGTGGGGCATCATTCAAGCCACCCGCATCGCAGCTCACCTGGCATTGCGCAAGTTATCCCTCGTCCCCGACCATTTGCTCTTGGATTACCTCTTCCTGCCGGATAGCGATATCCCCCAGACATCTTTGATCAAAGGTGATGCGCGCTCGCTGAGCATTGCCGCGGCTTCTATCCTGGCCAAGACCACCAGGGATAAAGCCTTAATCGAGATGGCCTCTACTTATCCAGGGTACCGCTTTGCCGACCATAAAGGGTATGGTACGCCTCAGCACTTGGCAGCTTTAAAACGCCTGGGTCCTTGCCCAATTCACCGCAAGAGCTTCGCACCGGTTAAGGGTCTGGTCTGATCTTTCCCATCCCTACCTCGTAGACTAGCCCACTTCGGCAGGCTCAGTGCAGGCTCCTTCGACCTTGCTCAGGACAGGTCTTGCGGGCGGATCTAAGCAATTATTCGGATTTATACGATCGAATTCGATTGGGATAAACTCACGGGCTGGTGAGTGTGCCGACCAGAACAATCTCCCCAGTGGGATGTGGACTACCTCCGGCAGGTTCGATGGTGATGCTCGCGGCTGAGTAGGTGAGAAGATTTTCCGGCGCGGCCACTCGTCTGCCTCCATAGCCCAGATCATCAACAGCTATTAGCGCCCCACTGGTGTATTCTCCGTCCTTGATCAACCAGAGTTGGTATTCTTTCTCTGTATCCAGCGGGGGTAATTTGTCTACGATCAATGCGCCATTTCGACCGTCCGCTCCGGCAATCAGATACCCGCCAGCTTCTGGCAGGATCTCGGTGCCGGTGAGGGAGAAAGCGTACATTCCTCCTGGTCTGTACGCCTGCTCAATCTGGTTGACGCGCTGCCACAGAAATAGGCTGCCGATCGCCAATGCCACGATCAAGAGCAGGCTCACCACGCCCCAGGCTGATAATAAACGCGGCGCCATTCGCCACCGTGGTTCTCGAGATGAGCTGTCAGCCGTTGAACGCGGCGATTGAACACGGTCAAAAAGTCGCCGTTTCAGATCGAGTGGTGGCTCGGATACTGCTGCAGCCAGCGAGAGATCGGCTGCGACGGTTTCGTAGTCCTCCAACTCAGATTGACAGGCAGAGCATTCAGCCAGGTGTGCAGAAACCTGAGCAGCTTCATCCTCATCCAGGACACCCAAGGCATAGGCTGGCAGGTTACCTTCGTAATGGTTGTGGTCAGGCATTCAACTTCCTCATAAGTACTATACGTAGCACAATCACTCTAGGATTTATCAGGTCGTAGTTTACCTATCGAGTAATATCTTACGCAGTTTTATCATTGCCAGGCGGATGCGCGTCTTCACTGTTCCCAACGGTTGGTCTAACATCTCAGCGATCTGGCGGTGTGTATACCCTTTAAAATAAGCTAATTGCAGGGCTTCCCTTTGCTCTTCTGGTAATTGGGAGACGGCGCTGCGCACGCGTTCCCTGAGCAAGGAGATGTCAGCAGTCTCTTCTAAGTTTTCCTCTGTGGGTATCATGCTGGAGGATAATTGAAACCAATCTACACTGTGACGTTCTGGACGTGAACCGCGCCGCCGCAGTTCGTCAATCGAGCGGTTGCGCGTGATTCTTGTCATCCAGGTACTGACCTTGGCCCTCTCAGGTCGATACAGCTCGGCTTTTTCCCACACCCGCGTGAACACATCCAGCGTGATCTCTTCAGCCGTGGGGCGATCTCCGACGATATTTAGTGCCAGACTGAAGATCAAGCGCTTGTA
>DAOVXM010000426.1 GCA_030636125.1 Chloroflexota bacterium
ACAGCACCTTTACAATATCGCCGAGCTCAACCAGAACCAGGCCACTGAAGCTCCCACCGCATCCCGCAGTATGCGCGGCGCCTGGCTGGCTGTTCTCAGAAACTTCCCCCTGATTTTTGGGGGTCTGATGGTCGCAGGGCTCCTGGCTATCCTCATCTTCGGCCCAGCCTTGGCTCCCAATAATCCCTACAATACCCAGGGTTTGGTCAATATCGATGGCCAACTCGTGCCTCCTCCATTCGCTCCCAATGAAACCTACCCCTGGGGCACAGATGCTTTGGGGCGCGGCATCATGAGCCTGCTCCTGGCTGGCGCCCAACAGACCCTCACCTTGGCCATCCTGGCTGTCGCGGCCCGGCTCTTGGTCGGCATCGTGCTGGGTGCTCTCGCGGGCTGGTTCAACGGCAGCTTGTTCGACCGTGCCATGGTTGGCTTGGCGGAAGTTATCTCCGCTTTCCCCACCCTGCTCATGACCATGATCCTGATCCTGGCGATTGGCATCCGCCAAGGCATGCAAGCCTTCGTGATCGCCTTGTGCTTCGTCGGCTGGGGTGAGATCATGCAGTTCGTACGCAGCGAGGTGATCTCCATCCGGCCCAAGCTCTTCATCGAAAGCGCCGTCGCCACGGGCGCGCGCATCTTCCGTATTGTCACCCGCCACGTCCTGCCCAATCTGCTCTCTGCCCTGGTCTCTATTGCTGCCCTCGAGATGGGCGCGGTTCTTTTGCTTCTCGGCGAGCTGGGCTTTATCAGCATATTCATCGGCGGTGGTGCAATGATTGACCTACCATCTATGAAAATCCTTTATTCCGATGTACCTGAGTGGGGTTCGTTGTTGAGCAACATCCGCTACCTGGTGCGCAGCTATCCCTGGACCGGCCTTTATACCATGATGGCTTTCTTTGTGGCAATCCTGAGCTTCAACCTGTTTGGTGAAGGTGTCAGACGTATGGTTGATGAAGGCAACCCACTGCTCAACCGCATCATCAATCGCTATACCGTACTCCTCACCGTGGTAGCTGTGCTGGGCTATAACTGGGTGAGTGCCAACTCCGGTGCTATGCCGTTCTATCGCGAACAGGCCAATCAGTTCGATGGGGAGAGGGCGCTATACCACGCATCCATCCTGTCCGACCAACGCATGTATGGGCGCGCCCTGGGTTCCCCTGGTAGCGATCTGGCTTCAATGTATATTGGGATTAATTTCAAGGAATTAGGATTACAAAGTGGTGGAGAAAAGGCATCCTTTTACCAAGAAAGAGCGCGGAGCTTTGAAATCCTAAACTCGGAACCAGTTCTAATAATCGATGATGGCGGTTTACAACCAATCAATGGTAAAGACTATGCTACCTATCCTGGCTTAAATATGAGTTTAGGAGAAGCGAGCGCACCGGTACGTTTTGTCAGCCTGGGTGAATTCGCCAGCATTGAGACTCCTGGAGGATTCCACTACTACCCAGAGCTCGATCGTGCCGATTTTTCAGGAGAAATATTGCTTACACTTACCGATTGGGAGGCGGTTCACCTGAGCCGGGTGTCAAATGACGGTGTGCTGGTCATAACCGAAGACCCTACCTTACTAGGGAAACGTTTTACATTATCTGGTAGATCCGCCACATATACAAATTCATCTACCGGTCAAACATTTGGTAAGGATATTCCTTATCTATGGATTTCTGAACAAACAGCAATCCGTTTACTGACTGCCTCAGGATATACTGTTGATATGTTGCGAGAAAAAGCGGTTGCCCACAATATCGATCAGATCTTCGATATCCCATTAAAAACTAATGTCGACATGGCTGTTGATGGTACGCTCGTTGAAAAATGGCCCATAAATAATGTGATTGGCCTATGGCCGGGAACAGTAGGTTATGACTTCTGTGCCGACTGTTTGGGAAAAAAACTGATCGTCGTCATGGCGCAGTATGATAGCCCACCTGTCGGTCCTGAAGATATATTCCCGGCTGCCAATGATAATGGCAGTGGCGTAGCTGTGATGTTGGAAGCTCTCCGTGTAATGAAGGAAACTGAATACCAGCCATACAAATCTTTCCTTTTTGTAGCTTACAGTGGCGAGGGTTTGGATAATGGAGAACGTGTTGACGATACATACATCTCAAAAATTTTACAGGCTAATTCCGGTTTCTCGAATTTTGAGATTGAGGCTATCGTCCAATTGCGTGGCGTAGGAGGGGAGGCAGGCGAACGGCTCGAGATCTCGGCCGGAGGCAGTTTGCGTTTAGCTGAATTATTTGAAACAGCCGCTAAACGTATGGGTGTTGATACAGTACGCTCAGCTGATCCCATCGATATCAGCGTTATTTACGACGCAGGCAACTACACTCTAGAAAGCAGTCAAGAAGCACCTCTTGTACGACTTTACCGGGAAGGCTGGGAGGAGCGTTCGCGCCGCGCTACAGATACTTTGGAATATATTTCAGCGGACGCGTTAGAAGAAGCTGGTCGTGCCCTGTCTCTTTCGCTGATGATTCTGGGCCGTGAGACAGACTACTAATAATGCTCACAACCTCAGATTTTGTAGATCTAGCTTACTCCCCTGACCTAACCCAAGCTGGCATTGCCTATGCCTGTCGCTCATTAACACGCACCTACTTCCCCCAGGGTGGTTCCCAGTACGGACGACTTCAACAAATTGTAGCCGAGGTCGCAGTCGAGCTAGCTTTTCGCCGCCATCTGGTAACTCACAAAGTCCCTCACAACACGCTAGGAATCAGGCCTTTCACTGACCCTGATCGGTACGATATGTATCTGGGTGGCAGGAAGTGCGCCATCAATTGTCACCTCATCACCCGGAAAGAGATCATCCGTCGCCTGCGGAACGATCCCGATTATCTGCTCCAGGCTTCAGCCCAAGTTCACAAGGATCAACTCGAGTCGGATAATCAAAGCGATAGAGACCTTTATGTTTTCGCATTCGTCACCGCGCTGGTAACTCCGACGAGAGATGAACTGAAGCGCGCCCTTAACGCCAATCAACCAAGCTATTGCGTCCACCTGCTCCCCGAAAATTGGGCTTCTCCCACTCCTTGGGAATCACTTGGACAACTGGTAATCAAAGCTGACTTCTCTGAATCAATTACACTGGAGTTGGGGGGACAGGGAGAGACTCATGAATTCCTAAATGCGCGAATCCAATTACCTCCTAATCGTCAAATCTGCACCCAAGCAAATTTCTATTCTCTTGCCTATTTACATATAACCCAAATCCCTGACGCTCAAGTTGGGATATACAGCCCAATCACGAATCAAACCCATAATATCACTTCAAATGAATGGGGCAATATCTGGGTCTACGGTATGGATATCACGCTGGCAGGCTTTATGACACGTGGTGAATTCCGGCGCAAGGCGCGCCCCGAGCCTACCGGTAGGCAGGTATTTAAACCACCACCATCCCGTTCCAGCTACATGGTATTACCCATAAGCGAACTACGATCTCTAAATGACTTGTTCAAGAGTGCTAAAGATTGGTATCGGGGGATTTAGGACATACCTGAAACTTAAAATATTCAAAACTTATCAG
>DAOVXM010000188.1 GCA_030636125.1 Chloroflexota bacterium
GGCGGTGGACAGAAGCCGGGTAGTAGATATAATCATAATTTAAGGCTTGTGCGATCTTTTCAACGCTATCGGCCTCCATCTCCTGGAGCAGGAGGAGGTCAGCATCCTGCAATTCATCAACTTCTGTCAAGACCTCGATAGCTTCGTTTATCCTCTTGGAGAAACTTATATTCCAATTGACGACTTTTAAAGTACCATCAAAATCTGGTCCACCTTCAGCATAGGATTCTTCAGCATAATGCCCTTCATAAAAAGGTCCACTTGGGTCCGTGTAATTTATAAGTGAACGACGTGATGTAACCAATAAAAACAGGACCAAAAGCAAAACCACGCTAAGGCTGGTAATAATGAATGCCAACCAAATTCCTCGTATTTCCACAAAAGCCAATCCAGCAATAACCTAATCCTTTGGTGACCACACAGCCTCGGACAATGAGTGCACGGGAAAATTGCGCAGCTGGGGGCGTACACTCCACACATACACAATTTTCCCGAGTTTTCTCACCTATGTGATTGGCGGTATATATTTTGAAATAAAACTGATCACAAAATCGCCAATCACATGCAATCCGCAGGTTGCAGCAATCGGCGGATGAAGGTTTCGGGTCATTTTAAATTACTTTCCGCCGATTGCATATTACTTACTGTGTAACCATTACCGGCATCACATCACCAACTTACGAGGAGATTTACATGATCGATCAACGAGTCATGAATTTGGCGAAAATATTGGTTAACTATTCCATAGGGGTTAAACCAGGTGATTGGGTGATCGTCACGGGAGAGGTAGATGCGTTACCCTTGATGAACGAAGTTGGGTGTCAAGTGCTCAGGAGCGGAGGGCACCCAACCTTCTTTCTTGAGAGTGATGAACTGCTAGAAACGGTGCTGAGAGAATCTAACGAGGAACAGTTACGATGGGTCTCACCCATGGAAAAACTTGTCGTCAAGGAGATGGATGGTTATATCAACGTCCGAGCTTCCAGCAACACACGCGCGCTATCTGGAATTGATCCAAAAAAGCAAAGTCTGCGCCAGTTAGCCACCCAAGATCTAATGACGACTATTATGCGGCGCTATGCTGAGGGTAGTATGCGCTGGGTTGTCACCCAGTTTCCCTGTACGGCTTATGCCCAAGAAGCCGACATGAGTCTTAGGGAATATGAGGACTTCGTTTACGCGGCTACTTATGCCGATCAGTCTGATCCGGTGGCGTGTTGGCAGGGCTTACATGATGAACAGCAGCACCTCGTTGACTGGCTAAAAGGTAAGAAAGAGGTAAAAGTTCGCGGCCCTAACGCGGACCTGACTCTCTCGGTCGCTGATCGAACCTTTATCAACAGCGACGGCAAAACCAATATGCCAAGTGGTGAAATATTTACCGGGCCTGTGGAAGACTCCGCCAACGGCTGGATAAGATTTACATATCCGGCGATCAGGGGTGGGCGAGAAGTCGAGGGTGTGGAGCTGGAGTTCAGGGATGGAAAAGTAATCAAAGCCCTGGCGGGTAAAAATGAGGATTACTTGCTCAGTATGCTAAACACCGACGATGGAGCACGCTACCTGGGCGAGTTTGCCATCGGCACTAATCGCGGTATCAAGCGCTTCACAAAAAGTATCCTATACGACGAAAAGATCGCGGGCAGTATCCACCTGGCAGTTGGCAATGGCTACCCAGAGACTGGTAGTGTCAATACATCCAGCATCCATTGGGACTTTATCTGCGATATGCGCGATGATAGCGAAATCTTAGTGGATGGGGAACTGTTTTACAGGAATGGTGAGTTTCAGGTTTAGGTTTTAGGAAAACTGGTTTCCATTTTTACCGGACGGAGGTTAGTTCTCCCTTCGTCCTTTCTCTTTAAGAGAGTCGCCTCGTTTGACAGTAAATCCATGGGCGGTTAAACTATACAGGCTGTCTTAATTGGTGATTCTCGAGCCGGGTTTGTTTTCAATTTTTCACAGCCAATCACAAATCGTTTTTATTTGGAGACCTTATGACAAAATTCCTGGATTTCCAATCCATTATCATGACCATACAAGATTTTTGGGCTGAGCAGGGTTGCCTGATCTGGCAACCGTACTATGCCCAGGTTGGTGCAGGAACCATGAATCCTGGCACTATCCTGCGCGTCCTCGGTCCTGAACCATGGCGTGTGGGTTATGTGGAACCATCCATCCGCCCGGATGATGGTCGTTATGGCGAGAATCCCAACCGCATGCAAATGCACTACCAGTTTCAGGTGATCCTCAAGCCTGATCCAGGGAACCCCTTGGATATCTACCTGCAATCATTGGAGGCTTTAGGGGTCGATCCTCGCCAGCACGATATCCGTTTTGTGGAGGACAACTGGGAATCCCCCGCACTGGGTGCCTGGGGTCTTGGTTGGGAGGTCTGGCTAGATGGCCAGGAGATCACCCAATACACTTACTTTCAACAAGCTGGCGGGCAAACTCTCGACCCAGTTTCGGTAGAGATCACTTACGGGTTGGAACGCATTGCTATTGCCCTGCAGAGAGTTGGCAGCTTCCGCGATATCCAGTGGAGCCCGACACTCACCGATGGCGATGTGAACCTGCAAGCTGAGCAGGAGCACAGTAAGTATTACTTCGAGACCGCGGATGTGGAACGCCTGCGCCAGATGTATGACCTGTTTGAGGCTGAAGCTGAAGCCTGCCTGGCTCAGAAGCTGGTTTTGCCCGCTCACGATTACGTGCTCAAGTGCTCGCACACTTTTAACGTCTTGGATACGCGCGGCGCGATAGGAGTAACCGAGCGGCAGGCTTATTTCGGGCGCATGCGTGACCTCTCCCGCCGCGTCGCCGAAGCGTATGTCGAGCAGCGCCAGAGGCTGGAATACCCCTGGCTGGACGAGAGCCAGGAGGTGCAAGTGGAGCCTAAAGCGCCGACGATCGATGCCCAGCGATTAAGCCTTGTAGCGCCATCCTCCAATCCTTTCTTGCTGGAGATCGGAACCGAAGAACTTCCTGTGGGCGATCTGGACGCGGCTCTCGAACAATTACGGAAACGTGTGCCGGTTTTATTGGAAGAATTGCGTTTGGAGCATGGTGATGTGCGCGTCCTCGCCACGCCGCGCCGTCTGGTGGTCGCGGTTGATGACTTGGCGCCGAGCCAAATAGACCTGGAGCAAATGGTCAAAGGCCCACCCGCCGAGCGCGCTTTTGAAGCGGACGGCACAGCAACCAAAGCCGCGATAGGATTCGCCAGGAGCAAAGGCGTCTCAGTAGAAGACCTGGAGATGCGCGAAATGGATGGAGGCCGTTACGTCGTTGCCCTGGTTCGCCAGGAAGGTCGCCCAACACCGGCTGTGTTGGCTGACGCGTTGCCTGACCTGGTGGCCTCTATCCGCTTCGACAAATCCATGCGCTGGAACAGCACCAATCTCTATTTCTCTCGCCCCATCCGCTGGTTGCTGGCTTTATATGGTGAACAAGTCGTGCCCTTTGAATATGCTAACTTGATATCCGGGAACACTACATATGGGCTGCGCTTCCTCGAGCAGAGTGAAATCTCCGTTGGATCGCCTGCGGATTACTACCGTGTTCTGGAGGAACAGGGAATCATCCTGGGTATAACTGAACGTCAAAACCTCATCCAATCCCAGATCAAAACCCTGGCCTCCGAAGTCGCAGGTGAAATCGCAGGCGACTCGGATCTTCTGGCAGAAGTTACCAACCTGGTTGAAGCGCCAACTGCCTTGCGCGGTTCCTTCGACCCCTCCCACCTGGACCTGCCGCGTGAAGTGCTTGTCTCGGTCATGAAAAAGCACCAGCGCTATTTCCCGGTCGAGAAGGACGGAGGACTCTTGCCCTACTTTATCGCGGTTGCTAACAAACCATCTAAAGGTGCTGGTCTTTGCGAAGGAGCGGAGGTGATCATCGACGGGAACGAGCATGTCGTGCGCGCCCGCTTTGCCGATGCGGCTTATTTTATCCGCGAGGATATCAAGCGGCCTTTGGAGGATTATCTCCCCCGTCTAAAGACATTAACTTTCCAGGTAGATCTTGGTTCGATGCTGGATAAGACCTTACGTATCCAGTCCCTGGTAGAAGAACTGATCCCGATGGTGAATCTCAGCCCGGATGAGATTGAGATCACACGTCGTGCAGCCGAGTTGTGTAAAGCCGACCTGGTAACCTACATGGTAGTCGAGATGACCTCTTTGCAGGGGTACATGGGCGGTTATTACGCGCTTCAGTCAGGCGAGTCGCGCGGGGTAGCCGAGGCCATATTGGAGCATTACTTGCCGCGCTTTGCGGGAGACACGGCGCCGGCTTCTCACCCTGGGTTGGCGGTGGGTCTAGCCGACCGTTTAGATACGCTGGCGGGTTTATTCGCCGCGGGTTTGGCTCCATCAGGCAGCAAGGACCCTTTCGCCCAGCGTCGGGCTGCATTGGGGTTGGTGCAGAACCTGATTGCCTGGGATCTGAGTTTTGACTTGCGGGCTGCGCTGCAAGCTGCTGCGGAGCGTTTGCCGATCTCTGCCAGTCCGGAGAGCCAGGCTGCCTGCCTGGAGTTTATCGTCAAGCGCCTGCGTAATACATTGTTGGAGCAGGGCTGGCGTTATGATGTGGTGGATGCGGTCTTGACAGCTCAAGGGGAGAACCCGGCTCGCGCGGCGGGCGCGGTGAAAGAGCTTTCCGCCTGGGTAGCGCGACCTGACTGGCATTCTATATTGCCGGCCTACTCCCGCTGCGTGCGTATCACGCGTGGATTCTCCGAGGATTTCGCTCTTTCTGCTGAGCACTTGGTCGAACCTGCCGAGCAGGAGCTATATAAGGCTCTGCTTTCAGCTGAGGAGACTGCGTGTAAGGCCGGTTCAGTGGATGATTTCCTCAACGTTTTCCTACCGATGATCCCAGCTATCAATCGTTTCTTTGACGATGTGCTGGTCATGACTGAAGATAAACAGCTGCAAACAAACCGCCTGGGTTTGTTGCAGCGATTAGCGGCTCTGGCTGCTGGTGTGGCCGATATGAGCTGCCTGGAAGGATTTTGATCGAGTTTCGCCCCTATGCGTTTACAGGGGTGTTGCGCCTTCATCACAATATAGGACTTACGTAGTTGGCTGCGGATTTACCGCAGAGAGCGCAAAGATCACGGATAAATACAGGAATAATAGATAAAATCTCTGAGTTCTCAGCGTACTCTGTGGTGAATATTGGCCAAAATCAAAACAATGGTGTAACTCTTAAAATGACAAGGAGGTCTAGCTTGAAAACATCTTCATCTAACCCACGTTTGTCGCTGGTTGCCACACCCCAATCCGCCTGGGATGGGGATTTATTAATTACTCCGATCCCCGCCAAGCAACCACCCGAGGCTGAGCACCCCGGGCGTAGACTGGGAGATTTTCTCATGGTCGAAGTGGCAGATGGTCACAGTAAATTGCTCGTCTCACTTGGCTCGCAGGACAAACTTAGCTCAGAAAGGGTCCGCCGGGCAGGCCGGGTTGCTGCCAGGTGGTTGACTGAGGGAGGTGTTCCTACTGCGGGAGTTCAGGTCTCGCAACTGGAGCAGACCGGTGTCGCTGGCGCGCTAAATGCTTTTTGTGAAGGCTTATTGTTGGGAGCTTTTCGTTTTGACCGGTATAAATCTGTTGAGGCAATCGATAAACCTACCACTGTTCACATCCTGACGGATGATAATCTTAAGCAAAACGAGCATGTGGTAGCGCGCAGCAGTGCGGTTGTGGCAGGTACCAACCTGGCGCGCGCACTGGCTCACGAACCGCCTAATGTGATCAACCCGCTCACATTGGCTGAGGGTGCCCAGGAGTTGGCTTTGGAAAAAGGATTAAAATGTACTGTCCTTGGGGAAAAAGAGCTGACCGAAATGGGCGCAAATGCCATTATTTCGGTTGGTCTGGGCAGTAAAACACCTTCCC
>DAOVXM010000195.1 GCA_030636125.1 Chloroflexota bacterium
ATGCATTGCAGGGTTCAGGTCAATTGCTGGCTGCGTATGACCGGGTAAAGAGAGATTGAAAAAACTCAGCCCTTCACACTACCAGCCAGCAAACCACGGATAGAGTAGCGACCAAGAATCAGATACACGATCAAGGTCGACAACGCGGCCATTATGGCACCTGCCATGGGCAGATTCCACTGGACAGCTCGACCACCGGCCAGATTCGACAGCGCCACCGTGATTGGTTCGTTGCCCGTACCACTGGTTAAAGTAACCGCGAACAGGATACAGTCCAGGCCCGGGTAAACTGCCAGATGATCCCCGCGACAAAATCCGGCATAGTATTTAGAACTGTCAACCACTAACAAGTAAGATAATCTTGAAGGTGTTCACTTTTTACCCATCCCTTGGGAAATGGAGCATCGGTATGAATCAATACTGGTAACGCCTTTTTTACTCTTGACCTGATGGCAACACTGTCGTCCTTTTGGAGAGGAACAATCGCTTTTATAATGCGCTTACATTCACCTGGGTAAATTCTACCGATAATACATAAACTGACGATCGACCAGCTTTTAACGAAAACGCTCTTATCCCGTAGTAAGTGTAACAGCGTGGCAGTTGATTGACCGATATGCTCTTCATAAATAGCTAAATATCCCAAAAGCATGGCAATATGCCACCTAACCATTGGAACACCATCTTCTTGTCCAACTTGCATAAGTACAGGTAGATCTTCAATTAACAAATCCGGGCGAGAACGTGCGATTTTCTCAAGCGCATCGGCAGCACGTCCACGAACGAGGTCATCATCCACCCAGATACCTTCTAATAATTCGGAATAGAGATTCTCATTCTTTAATACTAACTGAGCAACTTCACTGGATTCGCCATCCGATCGAATATCACCACCAGAAAGCCATGCAAGCACCTGATTCATAGCCAACATACCTCATAAACTAAGACAAGCAATTAGGTATCATCTATTCATCTTCAGACTTTCCAAAATAATTACTGAGCTCCCAAAATGGTGGTACTAAATCTAGCTCGGAGAGGAGATCATAGAAACAAAACGCTCCCCAACGATCGGCAATTTTTCCGAGATTTATCACCACACCCTGGGTAGTTACGTTATGAAAAGGGTTGTTTATACTCATCGGATTGACGTACCTTATCCATACCGACATTTTTATAGAAATTATACGCGGTTGGCCTTTCTGATACCACGCTCAGTCCTACCTTGTCGTAGCCACGCCCCTTAAACTCGCTGAAAGCCTTGTGCAATAACGCAGAGCCAATACCTTTTCGCCGCCAAGCTTCTTCAACACCTAACTGACGCACCCAGCCTAAATCGGAATAAGCAACACACAGGCATGCCCCTACGATTTCCTCGCTATCGATCGCCAAGAACCACAGATCGGGGTCAAATAAATCGGGGTGCATCATAAACACTTTCCAATCCTCGAAAGGTTGAGGGCGACGTCCACGTTGGGAAAAAGCAGTTTGGATCAGTTCATATACTGGTCGCTCATCCTGCTGAGGTTCGAAAGAACGGAGGGACACCCCTTGAGGCCACACCACGGCGGGAATCTGAGCTAACAAATTAACCTGCATCTGGGCGTATTATTTCCCCGGTGTGAAACCTGCTGCTTCGACCACCTGCTGATCTCGTTGATTAACATGACTGATAAATGTCCTGGCAATAACACCCGTATTTTCAGGTCGCACCTGGTAGAGATCGAATCCATGTGATTCGCAGCTTGCCAGGAGAAGCACTCCAAGAGTATTATTCTTCCAGGTAGGATCGACATAAAAATCAAAACGCAAATCCTCTCCATACGGAAGAACTGCCGCGTAACCGGCAAAATCCCCTGCTGGGGTGGCAGCAAGCCATGCATCACGCTTAAGATCGATCTGACTCCAATCAAGTTGCACATCTTCGATATCCGAATCGGGTTCACCGTACTCGCTGATGTCACAACGGATCAACAAATCCAACGTTTGTTGAGCGTCTTCTTTATTATGATGTCGGATGATCAAGTCTTTTATAGTTTGCATCAGATAAGTCAAGTGTAATACTTATTCATTATCGCTGATTCCGATTCCAATCGGCAACATTACCACGTAACAGGTATGCTGAAGGCGTTACACCCTCACGCACACCTGTTTTGGGATAAAACAAATTCGTCATTTAAATTGATAAATCAAGGTGTTTCAACCACTCACTCAAATTATCTTGTCAAATATAGCTGCTACTTCTAGCCATAACTGCCAATCATCTTGTGTATCAATATAACTCCACCAAGCTGCAAGAATCGCTTGTGCCAATCCCCATGCCAGGAGTCTTTTACGGTCGAAACCTAGCTCCTCAGATAGTTGCTCCGCACGTCTTAAGATCAACCTATCTGGATATTGTTCTGCCAATATATATGGGAATGGATTCCGCAACCATGCGCCAATTTCATAGGCTGGCTCACCAATTACACCTTTTGGATCAATTGCCAACCAGGGTTGACGCTGTGCAGACAAGATATTCCAATGATGCAGGTCCCCATGAAGCAAGACAGTCTCCTCCATCGATGAGATTAAGTCCATGAATAGACCCTCGGCAACATCTACCCAACTATCTGGAAATGATCCATTACCATCCGAGAGTTTATTACGAAACTTTTGAAATCCCCCAGCCCAATCTGCCACACTGGGAAACATAGATTCATCGATATTTTTTACCCATAATTGACTCATCACATGCCCGGCGATCCTCGTTGCCGCCTCATCATCCTGAAGCTGAAATACAGGTGTTCCTGGCTGAAGAAGTTCGAGCAATAATGCACCCAAATCATAGTCAGACCGAATCAATTTGACCGCACCACGACCGTTAAACAACCGCAGAGCTTCTTTCTCGGTCAAAAGCTCTTGATTGGGTACTCCCAATTTTAATACTACATGAGTACCATCTTTGTGGATTGCCTGAGCGACAAAATTGTAAGACAAATCATCGTACGGATCTCGTAGCGTAATTTCCCATTTTTGTGAGACTTGATCTAAGATCGAGGGTAAAGACCGCAACCAATCAGCTCCGGCTTCACCAAACGCACCGCCAATCCGTTGGATAAAAGACTCTTTCAGGACTACCATTAATTCCTTTGATAATGATCTCTACTGGGTAAATGCATGGAAGGTGTTGCTTACCCATCTTCCAGGTCAATGTCCATGCTGTATAGCAATGACATTGCCTCGGGGAGTGAGAACTTAGCCCCGGTTATATTATTTTTACCAGGATCAATGTGATAATTGCGGGAACTTCGAAAATTGGCTTCCGTGAGGTCTGTACCAAGAAAAAGGCTATCAGATAGATCCGTACCGGTAAAATCTGCTTTTGACAGGTTGCTCTCACGAAAGTCCACATCAATCGCTGAACAATTAATCACCTTTAAACCTGGTAATGGCACCCCAATGAAGGTGGAATGGTTCAAAACGCATTTAAAGAAACTTATTGATCCCTTTAATTGTCCGGCGAACCAGTTCGCCAGCGCCCAGTTCACCCCAATAACCTTCGAGTTCTCGAAACGCACCCCAGGAAATGTACAATCTTGCACCTGGATGAAGCTCAAGTCACATAAATGGAAGAGGCAGTTGACAAACCTGCATCTTAGAAACCGAGTCTCGGTAAACGAACAACCGTCAAAAGAACAATCCAAGAACGTTTTTGAAGTCAGCTGGGTCCGTTCAATGAGTTCTTTTTTGAAAATTAAATCGGTGAAATGTTTATCTGTGGTAATCACGATGAATTATTTTATATTTATAGCTCTGAGCTCCCATGATGATGGATGGAGAGTGTTTGCCCATAGGGCGATCTGTAATGTCAACTAGATCTACTATCCGATCGAGAGGCTTTAGAAGTGAATTTCACAAAGATCAAGAAACGAGCAAAGTAAGCAGTTGATACAAATGTCTAGAGTCTCTAAAGTCGGCGGTCTCAACAGGGCTGTGGTGATAACGTATGGGCACCGATAAAGCAGCTGTTTTTACGCCCTGAGAGATGAATGGCAGTGGGGCAAGCGCAGTGCTCAGACCAGTGATGACCTCTGGCTGCAAGGGAATACCATTCTCTTCTGCAGTTGCGCGGATTCTCAGCATTAAATCCCTATCAGGTACATAAGTCACACCCCTTCCCCGAATAGCATCCATGATCTTTATCCCTGGACCCATCCCAAGGCGAATATCGCTCTGCTTGCCCTCAAGGTCTGGGGTATCGCAAGCAAGGGTACCATCAATTCCTATGACAATATCTGGACTAATGGTGTGCACAAGCGGCGCACCACCCATTAGGGTGGTTTCTTCCTGAACTACAAAACCGAGATAGAGATTACAGCCAAGCTGATCAAGCTGGAGATGATTCGCTAGAGTAAGCAATATCCAGCATCCAAGGCGATCATCAAGCGCCTTACCAACAACGTAATTATCCCCGTAACGTTGCAGTGGAGTCGACCAAGTCAGCCCATCGCCTATGCGCACCCCCCATTCTTCTACTTCAGCCCGCGATTTTGCGCCAATATCAATATAGATATCTTCCAAGGTAAGCTGTTTACTGCTATCCAGATGTTGGGGCATTACACCAGCATGTGCTGGTATACACCCAGTCTCTACCCACAGCTCTAGCTGACTACCAGGCAGCGATCGCAGACTGGTGCCACCCATACGTTCTACCTTAAGAAATCCATCCTTAGTAATCCGCCGGACAATTAAGCCCACTTCATCCATATGAGCTAGAAGTAATATTTTCTCCCCCTTACCAGGTAAGTGAGCGATAAGATTTCCCAGGTTGTCCGACCTGACCTGCCAGGGAGAGCTAATATTCGCCCGAAGGAGCTCTGCGACGCGGGTCTCACGTCCCGGTAAGCCGGGTGCTGAGGTTAATTGCGCTAATTTATCCATATCGAGTGGGTCCATCTCATTTTTCCTCACCGGCTCGTATACGCTGCATTCGCTTGATCTTTTGCTGGACTACTTCCGCATCGCCAACATCTTTCCTATGACGCAGCGCGGATGGCTCGACAAGTGACAATACTTCTTCAATACGCTTACTGATAGAACCAGGATCCTCTCCCAGACCAAGAATAGCAAGAGTGCGAGAACCCAGGGTTTGCCACGCGGTGCCTCTCCGTACCACTGATGCGAAAATAACTGAAAGCCCAACCTTCTCGACCAATGACTGGTCAAATTCGAAGGAAATTGGACCAGAGACATGGTCTGGATATCCTTCGGGAACCAAATACTTGCAAACAGATGCTTGTGGAACGAAATATCCCAAATCCGGATTCAACTCGCCAATTGCGATCTGATAAAACAGCGAGGGCATATCGCTATTATTTAATAAAGCCATAGCATTAATTGCTTCAGGATCTCCCAGACGAACGTTATATTCAATTAGGCGTATGCCCTTTGAGGTGAGCATAAATTGTCCATAAAGGAATCCACGATACTCCTGTCCGGTATCTGCATGTAAAGCGAACAAGGTATCCTTGATCAGCTGGTCGGCCTGAGCCAAATCGGAGGGATTCAGAAAAGGCATGGTTCCATCTGCGGTAGTATACGCGCCCATGCCGCCGGTCATATTGCCTTTATCGCCATCATAAGCGTATTTGAAATCTTGGGCTACGGGCATGGGAATCATGCTCTCTCCAGAGACGAACAGCATACGCGAAAACTCCTCCCCCACCAGGCGTTCTTCCAGGAGAACATGCCCTTCTTTGCCAATCCAGCTTTCGGTCTCTTTAAGGGCGTCTGCCTCGGTGTTCAGGTGAACCCCCATCACCTGCACACCTTTGCCACTG
>DAOVXM010000485.1 GCA_030636125.1 Chloroflexota bacterium
GAAGATGGAGACGTGGAGGTATGAGCGGGTGTGATAGTAGACGAGCTTGAAGAACGACACTAAAGCGGCAACTGGATCGTGAACGTACTTCCCTTTCCAATCCCTTCGCTGGTCACTGTAATTTCGCCTCCGTGTGCTTCAATAATTGCGCGTACAATCGCCAAACCCAGACCGCTTCCACCTGTATCCCGGCTGCGGGCGCGATCGGCGCGATAAAAACGGTCGAAGACATGGGGTAGATATTCCGGTGCGATGCCTTCACCCGTGTCCTGTACGCGTAAGCAGAACATATCCTGACACTCTTCCACCTGAATGGTAATTGTGTCTCCGCTTTGGGTGTGTTGTAAAGCGTTGTACAGCAAATTAAGCAGGCTTTGGGTGAGCCTGTCCTTGTCCGCCTGGATGTGAGGATGTTCTCCCAGGATTTCGACCCGCAGGTTGACCCCCTTTTCTTTAGCGATAGGGCGGAATGCCGCGGCCGCCTCTTGCACCCAGGGGACGACATCCAACTCCTCCAGGTTGAGCGGTAAACGTTTGGCCTCTGCCTGGGCTAATTCGCGCAGATCATCCACGATCCGGTTGAGCTGGAGAGTCTGGTCGTAGATGCGTGCGACCTCGGATTTGTCCAGTTCGTAAACATCGTCCAGTATAGCGCGCAGGTTTCCCTGGATGACCGACAAAGGTGTACGCAGCTCGTGGGCCACATCGTTCAACAAATTGCTACGCAGGGTTTCTGCATTTTCCAATTCGGCAGCCATTTCATTAAATGCATTTGCGACTGCTTTGATCTCGTCGCTCCCCTTGACCTCCACCCGGCGGCTCAGGTCTTGTGACCCAATCGCCTTGGCTGCCTGTGCCAGCTTATTCAAGGGGGCTGTGAGTGTGCGGCTAATGATCACACCCACCACAATACCGAGGACCGCAACTGCACTCATAAATCTCAATAGTCCCTTAAGTAAATCCCACCCTGGAAGTTGGGAGAGTCGTTCATCGGGCCTGAGGGAACTTTCATCCCCCGCAGGTAATGTTTCAATATGTTCCCAACCCCGAACATCTTTGCCGATATCGAAAGAGCGGGTGGAAATACTGATTGCCAATGGCAATAGAACCACGAATATCACAACCACAATGAAGGTCAGGCTGATGCGAACCCACAAACGATTCATTCGACACTCCCTTCCAGGCGGTAGCCTACGCCGTAAATAGTCTGGATATAGGTTGGCTTTTTAGGGTTGGGTTCGATCTTGCGACGCAAGTTTTTAATGTGGCTGTCCAGGATGCGCCCCATTCCAGCGTAGGCATAGCCCAATCCTTTTTCAAGCAGTTCATCTCGGGTAAAAGCGTAACCCGGGCTTTCCATCAAGATTCGGAGCAGGTTATACTCGGTGGGGGTGAGTTCAACGGGTTGCCCGCTCGTTGTCAGTTCGCGCCGGCCCAGGTCTAACCGCAGCCCACCGACTTTGAGCACTTGCGGCGCGATAACGCCACGCTCCAAATTGCTGCGCCGCAACAGGGCGCGCACCCGCGCTACAACTTCCTGCGGGTTGAAGGGTTTGGTGATGTAATCATCCGCTCCAATCTCTAGCCCCACGATTTTGTCGCTATCTTCCACCCGGGCGGTCAGCATGATGATTGGAGTGGCGGCGAGATAAGTGTCGGCGCGTATCAGGCGGGCGATATCCCAGCCGTCACGGTCGGGCAGCATTAGATCGAGGATGAGTAGATCAGGTTTTTCACGACGGAGTGTGTGCAAGGCGGTTTCTCCGTCATAGGCTATGAAGACCTCATACCCGGCCTTTTCCAGGTAAGAGCGCACCAACCTGACGATTTCTTTATCGTCGTCAACAACGAGAATACTTTCACGGTTCATGATTCAATCTTTGATTCCATCATAGAAGAATACCGAAAAACAGGTGTGCGTGGGGGCGTACGCCCCCACGCACACCTGTTTTTCTAACATAAATTATAAAGGCGATCAGGTTCTTTGAGTTAACATTCTCAATTGCTAGGTGGATTGAGCACGATCAGATCGCCCGGTCGCAGATTTCCGTCAATGACCTGGCTGTGGGTGTCCGAGGAATCTCCCAGGGTGATCGGGATAGGTTGCAGCTCGCCATCTTCTGAGAGCACATACACAACCCGTTTCCCATCCACAACCCGCACAGCCCGGTTGGGAACCAGCAGTGCCTCTTCGAGTTGAGTGGTCACTATGCTGACCGCAGAAGTCATGCCTGGCTTGACATCTGAGTCAGGATCGGTCAATTCTACGGTCACATTAAAGCTGACCACACCCTGCTGCTGCGTGCCGGCCAAAGCAACTTCGATCACCTCGCCGTGGTATTCGTTGGCAAGAATAGCATCGAAGGTTAGGATAACCTGCTGGCCTACTTCCACCTGGTTGATATCCACTTCGGATACTTCAAGATCAACATAAAGTTGGGAGAGATCATCGATGCGCAAGGCCAGGGTGCCGGGGTTGACCTGGTCACCGGACTGGCTGACCACTTCGGTGATCGTGCCGTCGAAGGGCGCGGTGACGCGAACCTGATCCAGGGTGGCTCGAGCGGCAGCGACCCGGGCTTCGGCCGCGGCAATGTCATCTGGGTCTGGTCCGTCTTGCAGTCGCTCCCATTCGCGCTGGGCATCCTCCAGTTGCGCTTCCAGCGTGGCAGTCTCAGCCTGGTTGGGGCCATCTTTCTCCCGCTCCCATTCGCGTTCAGCCTCTGCCAATTGTGCCTGGGCCAATGCCAGGTTGGCTTCCGCCACTGCCACATCGTTGGGGTTGGGTGGTTCCAGTAAGTCGTTGTACTTCTCCAACGCATCCTCGTAGGACCTTTGATCTCTGATGAGCTTCGACTCAAGGTTCTCCAGGATATCGTTGTAGAATTCACGACTTTCAAAAAA
>DAOVXM010000389.1 GCA_030636125.1 Chloroflexota bacterium
ACAACCCCTAGAATGATGGAAGCCAACCAGGCTTGATCAATGGCTGCTAAGATGGTAAGGAGAACAAGCAGGACAGCCAGCAACGTTTCTAGAGCACCAATTCTCGGCCACGTCCGAAACCGGACCAGTTGCGTGCCTGAACCATGATCTTCGACAGCCATGCACGTACGTATAGAGCCGAACAATCCACCCCGAACTTCCAGGTCCCAGCGAGCATAGTCACCTCCACGCAATACAGCCACACTTTGTGTACGCAAGGTTGCTTCGATATTTTCAAGCCTCTTATCAGGTGCCTGCCAATGTTCGCTCCAGATTCTGGATGTGTTCAATCGAGGGAAGACGAAGTATTTCACCCGGCGCCGTCGCCAAGGCGTAAGGTCAGAATTCAGGCGACCCCATAGGCGCGCCAACGGCTGGAGTAAGTGCAGAAATGTCGTCAGGCTCAGCAACTTCAGCCGCTCGATGCGCGAGCGTGAATTAATAGGAAAGGAAGCCTTGGTCGCGCTCATTACAGCTTGCATGATGGGCAACACAATCGCTAGGACGAGCAGAGGCACAGCAAGCAGCAATGGTCTCCATAGGACACCAAGGACGGAGAACCCAAGCAGGGCTAAAACAAGCAGGTACCATTCTGGCATCAGTGAGCGAGACAGAAGCGTACCTGGACCAGGCTCGTAGATCGATTGGAAGGGCGCGCTGCCCCATGTCCCGAAGAAAACTTGCGAACGTCGAAAGGGGAGAGTCCGGTTAAACCCTGGGCCGTAAATCCGCCCAGCCCAATGCCAGTGCCCTAGCGCGTTATGCTTATAGGGCCACTTCTTTTCCAATTGGCCCTCGGCTTTGCCGTACGCCACCTGTTGATTCCAGAAGGCGCTCACCGATTTACGCGGATGGTGCCAAACTGTGGCGGCAGCGTTGAAACCCAACGCAAAGCCATGTTGCTGGAGACGCCAGCATATATCGACATCATCGCCAGCAACGCGGAATTGAGGATCAAACCCCCCTATTGCCTGGAGGTCGGCTTTCCGAAAGGCCATATTGCAGCCCGGGATATGCTCCGCCTCCTGGTCAGATAGCAGGACGTGGACCGGGTTGCCGGGTGCATTGGCGATACAATCGCCAACTGGCCCGTTACCACGAGGAGCGATGTTTGGACCACCCACTCCAGCATATTTCGTACTCCTGAAAGTAGCCGCGAGGTAGGTCAGCCAGTGTTGGTCAGGATAGGCATCGTCGTCGATATAAGCCACGATCTCGCCCTTAGCCGCCTCCAAACCTGTGTTACGAGCATTACTAAGCCCCCGATTCTCAGTACTGATCATTCGGAAACCGTACTCGCGCACAATATTCGCCGTCGCGTCGGTCGACCCATCATTAACCACAATCACTTCATAGTCTGGGTACTCCAGTTTTAACAAGCCTTCGCAGCAGTTACGGATATTGGTCGCACCATTGTAAGTGCATAGGATCACCGATACACTTGGCCAGGATAAATCGGGGGAGAACGGCACCTTTATAAAAGCATCGCGAACGGCTGCGAGCGCCGGCTTTGGACGCCGACGCCGATCAGTGAGGCCAAATGCCCAATCATCTACTTCAGCGCCTCCCCGATGCCACTCATCAGTCCAGGCAAAAACAAAGACGCCCGCACGGCCTGCTGCGAAAGAAGCGCGAACCTGCCAGTCAAGCACAGACGCCTGCTTATCCTCACCGTTTCGGAGGCTGTCCAGTCCCACTTCACTCATAATAAGCGGACGGTCGCCAGCGATGTTTTGGAGCCGAGGCAGATAGGCTTCAAGGCGCTCTTGCGACTCAAGATAAACGTTAAAACAGAGCAAATCCAGGAAGGGGAGCTGCAAATACTCGGTCGTGGGATAGTTGACGTAGGTGACCATGCCATCGGGATCTTCAGTTTTTACGACCCAGTATAATTGCTCCAGGTAACGCTCCACATAGCGACGACCAAGCCAGCGAACGATTGAGGCTGGAATCTCGTTACCTAGGGCGTAGCAGAGGAGTGCTGGATGACCGGCACAGGCACGCACTCGCTCGCGCACCAATTCTTCTATGTCCGGGGCACCTTCCTTGTCGATGAGGTAACCGACATACTGTTCCGCTGATAAGCCTACCATGACACGAAGACCATATCGCTGCGCGATGTCGAGCAGCGATCGTGGCGGTGTGGTGTGCGGAATACGAACGGCGGTCATGCCATTTGCCGCCATTAAGGCGAGATCTCGCTCAATGACCTCGGGATTGTGATACTCATTTCCATCTTCATCCGGGCGAAATGCCCCGTAGCTTACACCACGAACATACAGCTTCTCTTCACCTACAAAGATAAATTTGCCCTCCGCGCGTGGCCGGACACTGGTCACGGACATCGGAGCAGGTTCAATGATCGCCATATTCAATTCTCCCATATTTGTAATACCACCCATAGCAGGACAATTATCTCGGGTCAGCTTATTATCTCCTCTCCCTCTTGCTCAGCATGTCTTTTCGAGGGGAATCTCATGATCGAATAAATACACACCAAATGTGGTGTCGAAATTCATGTTTGGGGTGTATCATGTCCAAAAATCATTTTGGTGATTCTGTTTCCGTTAGTCAAGAGTACGAGCACTCTTCGGGAGTGGTGGATAACCACACACCCTTCAAATATGACTATTCATAGAAATTGTATACATTCTCCGAACCACTAATTTTCCTTCCCATCCATCCTTACTCAACTCATCAAGTTTCGCAACTGACCATCAAGTTAATTAAAAAAAACAGCCCAAGTGGCCGGTTTCGCTATTGGCTCCCCAATAAATTACATGTCTAAATTACATCTTCGGCGACCATTCTTAACCTACTGGATCATTGCCTCCACTATACAATTAAATCTTTCAATATAACTTCTCTCGTTTAGTTTAATCCAATAATCCCTCCCCGCCAGGACAAAAATTATGGAACGCTTATTATTCTTAATCATACTATAGCAAATATTCGCATCGTGGTCAATAATGTATTTAGGGTATTTTTAGTATGAGCGGTGGTAGTATTTGGAAAATTCGTATAAAGACGGTAACCTGCAGTTAAATCTCATCCTCACTAGGTAAAGCCTGAGCCAGTCAGCCAGAAAGTTACCTGTCTGCGACATTCCAGGATTTGTAGCCATGGACAGTGCGACTGTGCCACTTTATCCGTCCGATCACAAGTTCGCTGCGATTATTCGTTCAGGACCTAAATAGTCGCCAGCCGAACCCTCGATAACTTCGTCACTTTTCACTGATGTGGATTAACAGATTGCGCAGTATCTGTAGCGACGTGCGTGCACATGGGCTGTCTCCCTGTAGGCTTAATCGACATCTTTATTTAACTCTTCGTACGAAAATTATCATTCAGTTACAGTATGACATTAGAAACTTTCCCCCTATCTAACTAACCTTTATAAGCATACACCCGCCCATCCTGATCACCAATCAACAGCCAGGGTCCCGAAACTGATAACCCTACCCGAGCGGTTATTCCGGTGGAAAGGCTCCATAGGGAAGAACCATCCACAGCGTTCAAGGCATGAATATCCCCCCTTTGGGAGAGGAAATACAAATCATCGAGCACCCGCACCGGCGCGCCCAGCATATAGTTGAACGAACCCTCCGGGATATTGAACTCCCACATCGTCTCCCCGCTATCCATATCCAAAGCGTAGACCACCGTATTGGCTGAGCCAAAATTGACAATATCCCCACTACCGGAAAGGGAAGGCACCCAATTTCCTGTATCTTTACGCCAGCGCAGCTCCCCACTCTGTGCATCGAGCCCATTGATAAAATCCTGGTAGGCGATATAAGTCACTGCTTCTTGCGAAGCGTAGATCGCC
>DAOVXM010000167.1 GCA_030636125.1 Chloroflexota bacterium
GGTATTTTTTATCCTGCAAATTTGATGATTACTCCACAGCCTACCAGCGTTTATCCACAGAAACCCATCATTTATCCACAGTTATCCTACAAAAGTGGATTATCAAATGGAACTTAATTTCCGTGTCGCTTGTCTTTTATTAAATCAAGTTTCATGCGATTATTCACTTATGCAAATGCCGGAAAGTAACTTGAATATAAAAACGCCAATCCGGCATTTGCTAAAAGTAATTTGCGGTTTTGACACCAGATTTATTTTATAATTCATTCCGCAAATTACTTAAGATCACATGACAACACAATTGCTTTTTGGAACCTTCCTTGGTGTGCTCGTTGGATATACCGCCTGGCGTTTTCACGCCCTGAACCGTAGCGGAGCTTGGGCTGCTGGGATCGTTGGTGCCCTTGTATTTGGTTTGGGTGGTCTTCCATGGGCTATGCTTTTGCTTACATTTTTTATCTCCTCAAGCACCTTGTCAAGAGCCTTCGCCCGGCGAAAAGCAGCCTTAAGCGAAAAATTTTCAAAAGGCTCGCAACGCGATTGGGGACAAGTGTTGGCGAATGGTGGTTTAGGTGCTTTTCTGGCGATTATTTATGCCTTTTTTCCGGAAAGCATTTGGCCATGGATAGCTTTTTCAGGAGCGATGGCTGCGGTCAATGCCGATACCTGGGCCACCGAATTGGGTGTTTTCAGCTCTACTCTACCAAGGTTGATTACTAATGGCAGACCTGTAGAACGGGGCACTTCTGGAGGGGTAACCTTCTTGGGATATCTGGCTGCTTTGGGGGGTGCCCTTCTTGTTGGGCTTGTAGCTGTTCCGTTTACTACCACCATGGCTGCGTTTGCCCTGCTGGGGATCGTTGCTCTCGCCGGCCTATCTGGATCGACATTCGATTCTTTCTTAGGAGCTACTGTCCAGGCAATCTATTATTGCCCCCAATGCCAGAAGGAGACAGAGCGCCACCCTGTACATACCTGTGGTACAGGTACAACCCGCTTGCGTGGTTGGCGCTGGCTGAATAACGATATGGTCAATTTTGCCTGTTCGCTGGTGGGGGCGATTGTAGCCATTGGCCTGTGGAGGCTAATGGTTTAATATTTCGTACAAGTCGCTTACATTCTGAATGACAGTACATTCAGCCTTGGGAAAGACCCCGTTTGGGTCTACCAGGATTGGATGCAGACCAGCCCGCCGCGCGCCGATCACATCAGCATAATAATTATCACCAATATACAGCGTTTCCCCCGGCTGGGTCCCCAATTGATTCAAGGCATAACGGAAAACCCAGGGGTCTGGTTTCCAGACGTCCACTTCACCAGCTGCTAAAGCAAATTCAAAATAGCCTGCCAGGCCTAATGTTTCCAGTTCCTCGCCGTAGGGTTGGGAACGGTTCGATAGCATCGCTAGCCGGAAACCAGCATTTTGTAGCTTTCCCAGGGTTTTGGGGACATCTGGAGGCACCCAATCCATGGGTTTGTATTCATCCCTCATATAACAAAATAGCTTGGGAGCTAATTCGCGGGCATACTCTGGCATACATCCATAGGCGATCAGGGTGCGCTGACAATAGTTTTCCCAAAAGAGATCATCATCTGGGAATAAACCTTTATCCTCGATCAACTGCGAGGATTGCGCCCAATAATAGTGGGCCCAGCGTGCTGCCTCTAATCGCATTTCAGGCTGATCATCCACTCCTAACTGGATGGCGAAATCGAAGAGTGCATCGTTTGCATTAGGGCGGTTATGGCGTAAGGTGCCATCTAGATCGAATAAAATGGCTTGAATATGATTTGGTGAAAGCAAATTTGTTTACTCTCCGTATGGGCGCTAGTATTCCGCCAAATGAGCTTGTTTAGAACGAATAGATCGTGGACACAACACTTTAAGCTTTGTCAGGGTCTAGTACAGTTGGGCGTAAGTCCTCTGGCAGTTGCAAATCACCCCGCCCAACTGTTAAAGTGTTGCGTCATGATTACCAAACTATCGAGTCACTTTCGCCGCGCAACACTAGTAACCCGGATATCAAATGAAACTTTCATCCTTGACAAAGCACTAGCCCCCAATTTCATTCATTACACGGTTGAGGGGGATTATACCCTCTTCTAGTCCATGTCCCCAGGGTTTTTGCCAGATGCCATCCAGGACCAGTTCTCTCAACTCGCTCAAAGTCGCTCCAGCGCGCAACGGAGTGAGCAGATCGACTTCCCCCTCGCGCAACAAACACAGTCGCAATCGCCCGTCGGCGGTTAGGCGGGCGCGGGTACATGCTGCGCAGAACGGTTCTGTGACAGAGGAGATAAAACCAACTTCGCCCTTCGCCCCTGGGAAACAGAACGTGCGCGCTTCTCCATCCAGTTTTCCACCGTTGCTGGCCTGCATAGGACCCAGGTCAGCCTGGATATGCTCCATGATTTCTTGAGCTGTGACGACCTGCTTCAGTTGAAGTTCAGTAACCCCTGCAAAGGGCATCATTTCGATGAAACGAATTTGCCAGGGGTGGGTTTGGGTCAGGCGTGCTAACTCGACTACATCAGCTTCGTTATAACCTTGAACCACGACTACGTTGAGTTTAATCGGCGCTAAGCCAGCCTCTTCCGCCGCAATGATCCCAGCCCAAACGTCATCCAGCGATCCCCAGCGGGTCAAGCGCTGGAATTTATCCGGGTCAAGGGTATCGATGCTGATGTTCACCCTTTGCAGACCAGCTTCCGCTAGCGGTTGCGCTAAACGCGCTAGCAAGATGCCATTGGTCGTCATCGAGAGCGATCTCACACCAGGGGTTCGGGCGATTTCACCTACCAGATCGACGATATTAGCGCGCACCGTAGGCTCTCCACCGGTCAAGCGGAATTTGTCGAACCCCAGGCTGGTAAAAAGCTGGACCAGGAATAAAACTTCATCATCCTGCATCAGCCCGGCACTTGGTTGGAATTGGATATCCTCTGGCATGCAGTAGACGCAGCGCAAATTACAGCGGTCGGTCAGGCTGATGCGTAGGTAATGAATAGTGCGTCCAAAACGGTCTAAGGCCATAGTACTTTCGGGTGGTGAAAAATTATTACTATTTATACCATAATTATACCGTTATTCCCCGCTCTCTGCAGGGTTGAACCAGAATTGGTGGTATCGCCTTTCCTTAAGCAGACCTTCTCGCACGACGGCGTCGCCGGCGCTCTGTTCTACTCGTGTCAGATGTCTCACCCCTCTGTACCCTCAACCAGGCTTCACAATTTTCGTCACTTCCCATTAGCACATCGGCAGCGAGCACGGTCTTGCGGATGTCCTCCTCGAGAGGGTTTGTAATGGCACACGTCATACCCGCGGAGATCGCCATGGCAAGAAAAGTGGCATTGAGTGTGCCGCGCTCGGGCAGGCCGAAAGAGATGTTTGAAGCTCCACAAATGGTGTTGATACCCAATTCCTCTCTCACTCTGCGGACGATGGAGAATAAGGTCCTCCCGGCGTACTGCACCGCACCGACGGGCATCGCTAACGGATCGATAATGACATCCTCCCTGGGGATGCCGTAGGACTCTGCCCGCTCGACGATCTTTTTAGCAATGGCAAAGCGTTCATTCGCATCTTCTGATATGCCAGTTTCATCATTGGTGATACCAATAACCGCAGCATTATATTCTTTTACCAAAGGTAAGACCGCCTGCAACCTTTCTTCTTCGCCAGTCACAGAGTTCACTAAAGGCTTGCCTTGATAGGCTGCCAATCCCGCTTCCAACGCGGCGATAACGGATGAATCGATGCTCAAAGGGACATCCACGATGCTTTGCACGATGCGGATGGCTTCGGCTAGGATCGCCGGCTCGTCAGCCAGTGGGATGCCGGCGTTGACGTCCAGGATACGGGCTCCCGCCTCGACCTGAGCGATCGCATCCGCCCGGACGCGCTCGAAATCCCAGGCGGCCATCTCGGCTGCCAGCTTCTTCCTGCCTGTGGGGTTGATTCTTTCTCCAATGATTACGAAAGGTCGATCAGGGCCAATCCTGACCTCTTTAGGTGCTGAGGTGATGATTGTTTCCATTAATCCACAGTCTCCTTCTATTCAACAAGTTACCGCGCTCATTCAGCTAACAGCTCCAGCAGTCGCGTCTCCAACTTGCCGTAACCTGTATTTTTCACCGTGAGTGGTAGACCCAGGCTGTTGGCAGCCCATTGGGCGCGTTCTTGTAGAGCGGGATCCTCTTGTTGAGCGAGGTAAACTACCCGGGTGTAATTACCAAAATAATCATCGCGTAGCTCTGGATTGCGGTCCAGACCAAGTCCTTCCAGGACCAGGTGGTCGAAGGATCGCACCAGGTAATCCGTCAGGAAAAAGGTCCCGGGCTCTTCAGCCATGAGACTCTCATAAGTTCCGTCAGCGTACATCTCATAGCAATGTGGTCCGGCGATACGTGGCACATTTTCCTTCTCCAGAAGGCGATCCAACAGCCCGCCTGTGCCACAATCCCCATATACCACGAAAACGCGCTCATAGCTCTGCTGCGCCTCCTGGATACGCTGTAGGATCGCCCCAGGTATGCGTTCAGGCTCATTATGCAATAAGGATGGCACCCCCAGCACATCAACATCCCAGCCATGCTTTTCCTGCAGAGCCAGTACTTCGCGTGCCAGCGCGCCGCAGACAATTAAAGCTGTATCCATCAGGCTCCAGTGTGTGCTGCCAGCGCCTCACCAATTGCTCTGACATGGTCTGGAGTGCTGCCACAACAAGATCCAATGATCTTAGCACCCGCTGCATAGGTCTTGAGGGCATAATCTGCCATGGTCGCAGGGCTGGCTCCGTAAACAGGTCTTCCGTCAACCAGTTCGGGGATGCCAGCATTGGCTTTGGCTACTAATATGACCTCTGGATCCTTTGAGTGCATTTTCTCAATTACACTCAGGATTTCCTCCGGTCCATTACCACAATTACCTCCCAAGGCCACGGGACCGAATGATTTCAGGGTTTCCAGTGCCTGTTCAGGAGTCACTCCCATCATTGTGCGGCCATAGGTGTCGAAAGTCATTGTGGTGATAATGGGGATGTCTGCTGAAACCTGGCGAATCCCTTCAACTGCTGCTCGTACTTCCTCCAGGTCAGCCATGGTCTCAGTCCAGATTAGATCGACCTTGCCTGAGATTAACGCTGCGGCCTGCTCTCTGAAGGCCTCCACGGCGTCTTCGAAAGCGAGTTCACCATACGGCAGGAGCACCTGACCGGTAGGGCCGATATCGCCTACGACCAACGCATTGCCGCTATGGGTATCTACCTCAGCGCGTAAAATTTTTGCCGCGGCCTGGTTCAATTCCTCCACTTGTGTCTCTAAACCACCATGGAGGGATAATCGCAGCCGGTTCCCGCCGAACGTGTTTGTGAGCACCAATTGCGCGCCAGCTTCCAGGTATGCCCTGTGAACGGCTGCCACGCGCTCGGGATGCTCGAGGTTCCACTTCTCAGGTGGATAACCGTGTTCGAGACCTGACGCGAAGAGCATAGTGCCCATGCCACCATCCGCTAAGATGTATTTAGATTCACTCAGTAATGATTGGATAGGATTCATAATTACTCTCCACTAATTCCTTCACGTTTGATGGCGATTAATTTTTTAGCTGTTTCTACTGCAACCGCGGCGTCGCGGCAGTAAGCATCAGCACCGATTTCCTCAGCAAAGGCATCATTAAGCGGGGCGCCACCTACCATCACGATGACCTGGTCCCTTAGCTTTTTTTCCTTAAGCGCCTCAATCACTACACCCATATAGGGCATCGTTGTGGTCAGCAGGGCGCTCATACCCACGATTTCAGGAGCGTGTTCGTTTATCGCATTCAAGAAACTGTCGACATCGTTATTAATGCCTAAATTAACCACGGTGAAGCCTGCACCTTCCATCATCATCGCGACCAGGTTCTTGCCAATATCGTGGATATCCCCTTTAACCGTGCCGATCACCATTGTGCCCATTTGAGGTGCGCCAGTTTCGATCAGGAGCGGGCGTAATATTTCCATACCAGCCTTCATCGCTTTGGCAGCCATCAATACTTCAGGCACAAAGAGGATGCCATCGCGGAAGTCATTTCCAACCACTTCCATTCCCATCACTAAACTTTGGGTCAGTATATCGTAGGGGGTCATGTCCCGGCGAAGCAGCTCTTCCACGCTGGCGACAACTTCATCAGCCAATCCGTCGTATAGGTCATCCTGGATCAGTTCCAGGATTTCTGATGTTTCCA
>DAOVXM010000254.1 GCA_030636125.1 Chloroflexota bacterium
ATGTGCGTGAGCGGCTTATCTGGTGTAAAACCAAGCGGAATATTGAAATATCGGAAAGACGCTCTGGGTTTTCAAGGAAAAGGTGTTGGTTGGATCCAAATTTACTGCATGGGTTGCTATTACCCAAACCAGGGTGAAAGGTTATAATAATCTTACACGCACTGCGGATAAAGCAGCAAATAAGCTATGAGCCGATCCTATAATCCAACAATAGCAAAAGTAGTCCATAAAACGCGTTTAGGCGAGGGCAAATCAGACGCAGCATACTGGCGTGCCTTGCCCTACCAAGACCGGATAGCGGCTTTAGAAGATATTCGAGAAGAGTACCATCGCTGGAAATACCATGCTCAACCAGGACTTCAAAGAGTTTATTCGATTGTTAAACGATAACCAGGTCCGCTACCTGGTCGTTGGGGGATACGCAGTCGCTTTGCATGGTTACCCTAGATACACGAAAGACATCGACCTATGGGTGGAGATAGCTCCAGAAAATTCTTCGAAGATTATCCACGCTTTGGACCAATTTGGATTCGGTTCACTCGGCTTGAAAATGGAAGATTTTTTAGAGCTCGATACAATTATTCAGCTTGGCTATCCTCCAAACCGAATCGATTTGATGACAACCCTGCCCGGAATTGATTTTGAAACCTGCTATGAGGCTAAAATCCAAGTTGAGATTGATGAAATAATCGTCAACTTCATCGATTTAGAGAATCTAAAGAAGAACAAAAAAGCATCGGGACGGAACCAAGACCTGGCAGATTTAGAAAACTTGGACTGAGCTTTGGGAATTACAAGCTAGCAGCAGGTAGCAGTCTCAACACGTTGGTATGGTGGCCTGGATGGTTACATTCCTTAGCAAACAGAGATGAACAGCCGTTACAAATACAAAAACCAGGACATCATCATACACATCCTGCAGAACTGCCGTACCATCGCAGTCGTGGGGCTATCCTCACACGCCCATCGCGCCGGCCATTACGTGCCGGCCTATTTGCAGCGCAATGGCTACCGCATTTTCCCGGTCAATCCAGATCTAGATCAGGCGCTGGGGGAGAAGGCTTATCCAGACCTGCTGGCAGTGCCAGAGCCAGTAGAGCTGGTGCTCATATTCCGCCGCAGCGAAGCCGTGCCGCCCTTCGTGGATCAGGCTATTCAAATCGGCGCCAAGGCAGTGTGGATGCAGTTGGGCATCCTTAACCTGCCCGCGGCCGAGAAGGCTTCCCAGGCTGGGCTGAAGGTCGTTATGGACGCCTGCATGATGGTGGAGCACCGCCGGATAATTTAGGGGATGGTAAAGCCGACGCAGTAATTTTTCACCCTACAAGCAACTTATTGGATATTGGAATGGCAGTCATCATGCCCATGACTGTCAAAAGGAGTGGTCCCCAGTCACATCATTAAACGGGCTGCCCTCCTGCCAATCTCGACCGCGAAATTGGTGCCGCGATCCCAGGGGTAAACCTGGCTCATACTGGCAAAATACAGCCCCGGGATAGGCGTTTGGATGGCGGGGATATTTTGCGAATGGTCCAGTAGTGGAACAGGTTGGGCATATTTCGTGCGAAAGAGCCAGGATTTACGCACCCAATCGGGGGTGAACTTTGCATTAATGCGCGATAGCGCAGGCAGGAAGCGCTCCAGCAGCTCTTCCTGGCTTAATCTGAAATACTCGTGGTCTGTCTCTAAATAATCACCCGCATAGAGGATATGATCGCCCCCAAAATAATTCGCTGAGAGGTAGTTGGTGTGCTCGACCAGCGCCAGGAAAGGGAAACCAGCCTGCTTGGGCAGGTTGTACCAGTAATAACCCTGTTCGGAGAGCTGCTGTTTCAAAGCCAGCACCATCACCACTGCACCCATGCTTTTTAGGTCCAACAAACCTTGCAGGTATTCCGCTGGCAGGCTTGGGGCCAATTTGGCCAGTCGGGCCGGGGAAACCGTCACCAGGCATTGCTCGTATTGCGCTGCTGCAGCCGGCGTGCTCAAGTGGAGCAGGCCCGCATCCTGAGCTTCGATACGCTCTACCGGCACTTCAAGCTGTATTTGCACGCCCATCCCGCGCAGGTGCTCGGCCAGGTCGTCCGCAAAAGCCTGGAAACCACCCTGGAAGGTGCCCAGCCTGGTGGTGCGCGCTTTCAGGCGCGCCCACATCCAGGCCATGTTGACCTGCCTGGCGTAGCGCTCGCCGAATTTGCCGACCATCAATGGTTCCCACATCATTTCGTAAACACGGTCGCCAGCCCACTTGCGCATCCAGGCATCCACCGTCGTTTTTTCCAGGGAGCGCCAGTTGTTCGTCAGTCTCAGGTAAAGCCCCACCAGGCCAAAGCGCGCTTTGTTCACCCCCCACCCCAACCCAGGGAACTTGATCGCGTTAATAATTGAATCGAAGGGGTAGAACTTGCCCTGGTGGTACATCACTGTATAAGGGCGCGGGAAGAGCACCCGGTCACGCCATCCCAACTCATCGATCAAGCCCAGTATATGTGCATCCGTGGAAAACCAGTGATGGTAAAACTTTTCCACAGACCAGTCCCAATGCGGCTCTTTGAAACCGCTCGCCAGTCCACCCACATGATCTGCCGCTTCGTAAATAGTGACTTGATGACCGGCGCGGGCCAGATCATATGCCGCCGCCATCCCCCCAATTCCCGCTCCCAGGATAGCTATCCTCTTCATGCTTCCGACCTTAAACTATCCATCTCCGCGCTCCAGGAGATGCCATCTCGCGCCATATAATAAAGACCCAAGGCCGTGATCGGGAACCACAGCGCGGCATGTAGCACTAAGGTATAGGCCACCGCCACCGGCCTTAGCACCCCAAAAGCAGTCAGCACGGCGATGCCGGGAGCATCAAAGGTGCCCACGTAACCCGGCGCAGAGGGAATCGTGGTCGCCAGGTTAACAATCCCGTTCATTAACATTAAGGCAAAGAAGCTCACCTCGAAGGGGAAAGCCTGCATCACAAACCAGTATTTCACGGTCTCCAACAGCCAGATCACTAGAGAGGTCAGGAAAACCATCAACACATCGCGCGGGGAGCGCAGGGCTTCAAGCCCACCCAGGAAACGATCGCTCAGTTCCAGTAACTTCTCACGGTACCGGCTTGGCACGAAACGTTGGCTAAAGAAACGCATAAACATCTGGGCATATTGTGGGAACATCGCCGCCAGCAGGAAGACCCCTAAGGCACCCAGAAAGGCTAATGTGCCCCATAAAGCCACCGACTGAATATTCCCCACAAATCCCGAGTCGCCTGTCAAACGAGCCAGTTCTCTCAGATTAAAAAACACGAAAGCCAGCATTACCTCCCCATCGAAGACCCGCTCCACAATGATCGTGGCTAATGAAGCCGAGATGGGCACCGCCTCATCGCGCTTGAGCACTACCGCCCGCAAGAGCTCCCCAGCCCGGGCGGGAAGGATATTATTGCCCGCATAGCCAATGGCCACAACCGGGAAGAGTTTACGCGTTGAGATGGATTTTAAGGGTCGTAACAAGTAACGCCAACGCCAGGCACGCGCCCACACCGCGATAAAGTACACCCCTATCCCCAGCAATAACCACCCGTATTTGACCCCGGGTAACACCGCCAGGATCTCCGCAATGGATAACCCCCGCAAAGCCAGCCATAAAAAGCCAATACTTATAAAAACACCAACCCAGAACTGCCAACGTTTCATGGCGCTCATTCTACCATCCATCACCTAAAATACACATCTGAAGCAGATAGGATTTCGAAATCCTTCAATACTATAAACGCAGTTTAAGCATCATTCTGACAGATAGCCTTGCTTACTTCATCAGATTATAATATCCCCATGAAAAGCCGCTACCTGGTCTTGATTTTGTTAGCTGCGATCCTCACCATCGTTGCTGGGGTTGGCTATCTATGGGGGACGCCACGCGTGGTAGCAGTATCCCCCGCGGATGGGGACGAGTACCGTTCTGCGGGGACTCCTTTGCGGCTGACCTTTTCGCGGCCGATGCAAGCCGGTACGGAGGACGAACTCCTATCCACAGACCCGCCCATAGAGGGCCAATACACCTGGGAAGGAGAGACGCTGGTTTTTACCCCCAACCAGCCCTGGCCCAGTGGGGGGAGGATCCAGGCCCGCTTAGCCCCGGGGGCCCGTGCCAAGGCTTTCCCGCAGCTTGCCACGCGCCAGGAGTTAGTCTGGTCTTTCACCATCGGGGAACCACGGCTGGTATATCTTTACCCGTCGGATGAGCCTGCCGACCTGCACATGCTTGATTTACAATCAGGCGAAATTGAGAAAATTACCGATACTCCAGGATCTGTTTTAGATTTCGACGTGGATAGCACCGGTGCTAAAATTTATTTTACCTCCAGCCATGGTGAAGGCGGCAGCACGATCCACCGTCTTGACCGGTTGACTGGTGAAGTGAGCACCATCCTGAAATGTCCCCAAGCGTTATGTCGCTACCCGCGCATCTCCCCTTTAGGTGATTTTCTGGCTTACGAACGCACCGACCTGTCTGGAAATGACTATCCCCAGGTATGGCTTATACCCCTCGAAAATGGGGAAATCGGCCAGGAAGCGAACGCTCCCGAACCTTTTTTAGCCGACGAAGCGGACCAGCAGACCCAACAGCCGCTGTGGTCATCCACCGGGACGTTGAGCTATTACAATTACGACCAATCGGCATTTATTGCCAAAAGTCCAAACTCTGAAGAAGGCGTACAATTTTTAAGCCAGACCGGCATTCCGGGAGATTGGCACCCAGATGGTTCAAGTTATGTCATCCCCGAAATCTTTATCGATGCTATCGATCAGGATACCATCACCGACTTAGAAAGCATTCCCATCTCCCATCTTTTACGGTTCGATTATCCGGATGGAAATGCTTTCAACCTGACCCAGGAGAACAACGTGGAGGACGCAAACCCTGTCTTCTCTCCAGATGGAGCCAACCTGGCCTTTGGGCGCAAATATCTAGACATCGCTCG
>DAOVXM010000288.1 GCA_030636125.1 Chloroflexota bacterium
GCTACCAGGATTACCAGAAACGAGTATCCTATCTTTTAATCCCGTATATTTGGTAAAGACTTTATCAATATGGGATCGATGTTAAAAATTTCCTTGCTACTCATTGCGTCCAGCGCTGTTTTGATCCTATCCTGGGATTCCTTGAAAAGGCCAGGCTCGCATGGCTATTATCGCTTTTTCACCTTCGAGGCAATCCTAATCCTGATACTGCTCAACCTGGCGTACTGGTTTCTCGCTCCTTTCTCGCTACGGCAGATAGTCTCGTGGGTATTTTTGGCGGTTTCGCTGGGTCTGGCCGTGCACGGGTTTTACCTGCTACGCAAGGTGGGTAAGCCTGAGGGAGGCTTCGAAGATACGACGCGTCTGGTCACATGCGGAGCATATAAATATATCCGCCACCCGCTCTACAGCTCTTTATTGCTGTTTAGCCTGGGTGCGTTCTTAAAGCATCCTGACCTAACCGGCCTAGCCTTATTAATCGCAATCGCCGCTTTTCTTACTGCGACTGCGCGAGCCGAAGAAGCTGAAAACTTGCATCATTTTGGGGCTGAGTACAGTAAATACCAAGAAAACACGAAAATGTTCATCCCTCTGATATGGTAAGACAGACTATGTAATTGGAAAAACTCAAAAGCGCTCCTGGTCGCAACCGGGAGCGCTTTCTCAGGTCAGGCCTGATTATCCAATTTGGATTTTCGGCGTCTCTTTTTAGACATCCCTAAGCCCAATACCATTGCTCCCGCGCCTACACCAACCGAACCACAAATTTGACCAATGCCACCGTCACCGCCGCTATCTGCGGGAGGTTCTATTGGGTTCTCAACAGAAGGCGGTTCTTCGGTTGGCTGAGGGGCCTCGGTAGGAGGAGGTGCGTCCGTGGGAGGGGGCGCATCGGTGGAAGGTGGAGGTTGCGTGGGCGGCACAATCTCCTCCGTTACGACAGGAGTGGCTTCACCATCTCCGCCAAAAATTGTAGGTAGGAAAATCAGAGCACAAGCTATCAAGATAAGAATAAACAAGCCGCCAAGCAGGAAAACCAGCCAACTGGTATCCCGTTTCTTGGGCTGGGGCGCGGGAGCCGGTGCAGGCTGAGCTGCCGGGGGCTGCTGCTGGACAGGTTGAGGCGCAGGCGCGACCTTGGGCATTAAGGCGCTTTCCAGGGCCTTGGCAAATTCACCTGCCATCTGGTAGCGGTGATCTGGGTTGTGGGCCATGGCCTTAAAGATAACCTGCTCAACCTCAGGCGGCAGATCCGGTCGTTTGGCGAGCGGGCTGGCGATGGTCCCTTCGGGGGGCGGTTCTCCGGTCAGCATTTCATACAGCAAAACGCCCAGGGTATAAATATCCGTGCGCCGGTCAACGGCACCACCCTGAAGCTGCTCAGGACTCATATAGACGTTAGGGGCTGCCCCGGCGCGGTGAGCGAAGCCGAAATCAGTCAGCAGTGGCTGGCGCTGCTCATCCAGGAAGATGGTGGCTGGTTTGAGATTGCCGTGAATAAGTCCCTGCCGGTGAATGTAATCCAGCCCCTCAGCAATATAATGTATAAGCCCCTGCGCAGCACGGGGTTCGTAGAACCCGGACAGGCGGTCCCTTAAAGTCCCGGTCTCGATATAACGCAAGACGCGATAGTAGTTGCCTTCCTGTTCGCCAGAATCGTAAATAGGAAGAAGATGACGGTGCTCCATGCGGGCTTGCAGCTCCGCCTCTTGCTTAAACTGCTGTACGGCAGCCGGGTCTTGCACCAGCGAAGGGGATAAGACCTTAACCGCCACGTAGCGGTTCATATTCGGTTGGAAACCTTTGTAAACGACGGCTGTACCACCCGGGTCGATGAGTTCAACCAGTTGGTACTCGCCAAGGGTTTGACCAGTTAAGTCCGTCATAGTTCTCTCACTCTCTTTCCAAATTAAATGGGTGCTTTTCCAAGCTAAGATTTCATATATTATACCTTACATGGTCAGAGCAGAATCCATATAGAAAAGAAATCCCCCTACCCAGATTGGGCTTGGGGGATTTCCGCATTTCCTAAAGCTGCGCAGTTATGCAAATGCCGGAAAGTAGCTTGAATATAAAAACGCCAACCCGTCATTTGCATAACTGCTACGGGCAAATCTGTGATTCCATCACAGGCAAGTTCTCAGTATTGCTCGTGGTGACGTAATTAGCGTTCACCCAGCCAATACCATCTGGGGTGATATCCGTCGGCAAGACGACTGCGTACCATTTAGCATCAGCGCTAATACCTAGCGCCTCCGCTGATGCGCCAATGGGTGAAACCCCGTAGCTGACACAAGAGGTACTTGGACCAGAGCGAGCGTTGACCGCATCGGTAGTCGTCACCGTCGGTACTCCCTCACTGGGTGGAGGATGAGTAACGGGCGGCAGCTCGTCAGGATTCGAGATCACCGGGATGTCCACACCCGCCGGGTTCGACAAGACCACGTAGTTGGCATTCACCCAGCCAACCCCATCAGCAGCGACGGTGGTCGGGACGATAACCGCATACCAGCCCCCATCCGCACTGATCCCGATCACAGGTGCTGTCGAGCCGATCGGCGCGGCACCATAGCTAGGATATTGATTCCCAGGTCCACTGCGTACGTTGATCGGTTCGAAGTTGGTCACCGTCGGGACGGCTGCCTCCGGCGGCGGGAAGACCACATCTGGTGGTAATGGCGGTATGGGTAGAACTGGCAGACCTGCCGTGTCCGCAGGGATGACATAATCGGCTGAAATCCAGGCAACTCCACTGCCCGAAATCGTCGTCGGTACTTTGATAGCATACCAGGCAACATCAGAAGTGATGCCCACCGCTTCAAAGGCCGTGCCCGGAGGGGCGACAAAATAAATCGGGTAACCTAATCCCGGACCACCACGCACATTGACATAAGTCTCTGTGGTCACAGTCGGCACGCCAGCAGGTGGTGGCGGGATCACCTCAGTGGTGGGTGGGGTAGGATCGGTGGGATGATAGTACTGGTCATCCAGCAGCCAGACCTTCAAGTTGTCATATTCCACCACAAAGCCCTGATCCGTGGTAGCGCGCACATAGTAGCCGATCTTACCAGCCTCGGTAAAAGTGTAATCCACAGCTTCGGTCAAGTAGACCCCATTGGCGAAGAGCAAGTACTCGCCGGCATAAGCAGCCACGCCAAGGCGGTTAACCTCTCCCGGGCCTACTTTGATGGCCGGGTTCTCGGCTGGATCAACCAGCACTGTGGTCTGCTCACCGTCCCACATGCTCAAATAGTAGCGACCATCGCAGGTCAGCCCGTACTGGTAGCCACGATAGTTGTCCGGGGCGCGAAAGAGCATGCCAAAACGGTCGTTCGGCTGGCATTGTTCGGGCATTTGCACCTCGGTTTCCATGTAGAAATTCTCCAGATGCGGCCAGGAGACCTCCCAACAAATGACCCCTTCCAGCCCTTTCGACTCCATCACGAACTTACCATCTATGATTTCGGTCTTGAAGCACTGGTTGTCGAACAGGGTCCAGTTGCTGTCAGAATTAAAGAAGTCCTCACCATCCGGCTCGCCTAATATCAAGGCCGGATCACCCTCGATAGGCGCTGACGTGGGTGCAGGAGGCGGCACTTCAGTCGGGGCAGGTGTAGGCTCAACTGGAGCCGGCGGCACCTCTGTAGGTGGCGGTTCCTGCGCAGCCAGGGTGGCATCGACACTATCCGCCACCTGGGTTTGATCAAGCGTTGGCGGCGGCGCAGGGGCCGGCTGGCAGGCTGCCAGCACCAAGCTTAACAACAAGATTACTAATGGTATGGTCTTTCTCATTCTTCATCTCCTTTATGATGATGTATCTCGGTTTTACGCAGTTCAGCATTATGAATGCGTAAAACCTAATGTTAATGTAACTGCTCAGACTATAGTGAGAAGTTACGGAAAATTGGTGCTACTGAATTCAGGTGAGCATCTATCAGGATGACGCTGATTGGAAATGCAGATTTAAGGCGCAGATCCATGTATAAACCGCCCATTTTCAGCAGACTTTTTATCAACCGTGTCAATCATACCCTATTTCTCTCATTACGCCAAATATCATTTGTTAAGGTATTGATAAAATTTGAACCCATGTTTTAATGCGTGGCATGGAAATCGCACAGAAAAGGGGCGACCGGTGGGTCGCCCCAACAAGTATCGTTATGTAAAAGGTAGGATCTTCGTCAACTCACCGGCTCGACAACCACCTCAAGGGTGGAAGGATTATCGTGAGTGATCACGTTATAGGCGCTGGTGTTAATAAAGAGCAAATTGCCCGCGCTGTCATTGATTCTGACCTGGATAGCGTAGGTATTGCGAGGGTCAATCTCCGCAGGATCGTAGGTCACCTCAAAGGGGATGGGGACCTGACCGGGATTGGTGATGACCTGTTCACCGATGGTGGTGGCGGGTGCGTCCGCCAGAGAAACATCTGATAGCTTGACTTCAACTACCGCGTCTTCAGGCAGGGCAATGCGCTGCAGGTAAGTCACCGTTCCGGTAACACCCGCCTGGTAGACCAGGATCTCCTCTTCAGACCGGTCGAAGATCTTGAGCAAGCCATCTTCAATCTGGTAGGCAGCTGAGGTCCCCAGGGCACCCAGGTACTGCGTTTCTTGCTCCATGGTTCCCTCTGGCTCAGCA
>DAOVXM010000401.1 GCA_030636125.1 Chloroflexota bacterium
CCCCATAGTTCCGTATAAAAATCCGGAAACATAGCCATCATGTCAGAAGTAAACCTTTCCATCTGCATTGTCACTTATCAGGCGCGTGATTATCTACAAGCATGTTTGCGCTCGGTGTATGAGAATCCCCCAGATGGTGAGTATGAGGTCATTATTGTCGATAATCATTCCAGCGACGGGACGCTTGAGCTGCTGAATAACGAGTTTCCAGAGGTGAAAATTATCGAAAATGCCGACAATCTAGGCTTCACAGCCCCCATGAATCAAGCCCTCCAAAATGGGCGAGGGAAACACCTGCTTCAGTTGAACCCAGATACGATAATCCACCCTCAGGCTTTCAACCGGCTGATCGCATTCATGGAAGCTCAGCAAGAAGTGGGCATTTGTGGACCCAAAGTGCTAAACACGGATGGCTCCTTGCAGAAACCCTGCCGAAGGGGCGAGTCGAGGCCATGGGCTGTATTCACGTATTTCCTTGGGCTGTCTTCGCTATTCCCAAATAGCAAACTGTTTGGCGAATACCTGATGAATTATATGGATGAGGATGAAATACATGAAGTCGCCGGCGTATCGGGATCGTGCATGTTGATCCGGCGGGAAGTAATTAACCAAATCGGTTACCTGGACGAGCTCTTCTTCGCTTACCAGGAAGATGCCGATTACTGCTTTCAATCGCGTAAAAGGGGTTGGAAGATTTATTACGTGCCAACTGCACAGATCACTCACTTCGGTGGACAAGGGGGGTCGCACGTTCAACCTTATCGCTCAATATTCGAGTGGCATCGCTCTTATTGGTTATACTATCGTAAGAACTTGGCAGGCGATTATTTTTTCCTCTTCAATTGGCTTTATTACCTCGCTATGTTAATCAAACTATCTATTACATTATTAGCGAACTTGGCACGAAAAGAGAAATCGGCTGGGCGGCAAAAACCAAAGTAGTGAGCCATGCTATCCTTCAAGAGAGCATCTAGCTACAGTTATACTGTCTCAGTGACTTATGGTAAATAATGTGCTCGGATCAGATATCTCCGTAGGTTTTTGCCTGAACAGTTACGATTAATGTTTATTAATTGCCAACAATTCCTTTCGAGATAAATGTTTTTCTCTGGTACTATTGGGGGTTGAATCACTTTATATGGTCAACAATAGGCATTATGCGTAAATTTGAATCGGTAAACCACATTCTTTGGCTATCAACAGATCCTCAAAATCAGGCCATTATAGTAGAAACCCGACTCTCAAGGGAGAGCTTATATTAAATGTCAAATAACTGGAACCTGCGTGCTGACATCCTGGAAATAACCCACCGTTGGACGCTCCCTTTTTTTGCATTTCTTATCGGCAGCCTGCTTGGTATAGGGGTATCATTCCTTTTACCTTCGCCTTATCGCGCTGAGAGTGATCTATACGTTGCCTACAATGCGGATGCCATCTACCGCAATCCAGATGATTACAAAAACTGGCAGTTGGGTGAATTAGAGGCTTTCACTATATCACAGCACATCCTCCATGAAACCTTGACCCGATTGAAGGCTCAAGACTCGTATTGGGAAAACACCAGTACAGAAACACTAAGGACAATGTTATACACTTACTGGCGCAACGCCGGGAAATGGCGACTTGTAGCCGAAAATTCAGAACCAAGGCATACCACTCAGCTTGTCCGGATATGGAGAAAAGTGATCATAGATGAAGTAGCCGAGGCGACCTCTCAAGCTGCAGTGATGTTGGATTTAAGTAATCAAATCCAGACAGTATTAAATTCGAAAGTTGCAGTCGAGATGCAACTCGTGCAACTCACTCAAATGAAAGAAGCTTTACAAACCTGGGTTAACGAAGCTGAGGGACAAAAGGTTCAACAACCACTGGAAACTTTGGAACGCTGGAATCTACAAACTGTAGCAACTAGCGTCGCAGCATATAATCCAGTTGCACTGCCGCTTTTGGAAAAAATACCACCACCCGATGCGCCCTCACAAGATTATCTGCCCTGGGTGGAGAGATTTATCGTAGTTGTTGACAATGACTTAGCAATTGTGCAGGAGCAGTCAACCAAACTCACCGACCAACACGATGAACTCACTCTCAGCTGGGAGGAGGCCTCTGATGCGTCACACGGACTGACAGCATTTCTAGTGGTAGAACCACTCTCCGATACAAACCTTGTAGCAAATCCGGTGCGTTTAACCAGCCAGATGGCCCTGGTGGGCGGATTATTGGGAGTATTAATTTGGGGACTCTTCTGGTTAGGGCGCCCCATCAGAGAGACGAGAAAATGATCTCCGGTCATACAGGTTCTTCACTATATAAAATACTGAACTACGCCGCAAAAATTGCCTGGGGTTTATTCCTGGTGTTTTTACCGATAACCAGCTTTCCTTTCTTCCCATCCGTCCTGGGTGGCAATGCCTTAGTGCGTCCCCTGTCCTTTTACCCCCTGCTGGTTTTATTAGTTCTAGTCACCCTCCCGCGCTTATTCAGCCAACCGGTCCCAAAAACACTGCTCACTTTATTGCCATTTGCATTTATCGCAATTGTCAGCTCGCTGCTATCCACGCTCAGAGGTGTCGATCCAGTACTTGGCATTTCAGTAGAAGCCCGCATCCTGCGTGGGCTGATCACCCTGGGCATGGGAGGTGCAGTTTACTTCACAGTGTCCCTAACGCCGCGCACACTCGATGACCTGCGCGCCTCACTGCGCTGGCTATATGCGGGTTTTGGTATTGCTCTCTTTTGGGGGTCTTTGCAGGCTGTATACGTTGTCAGCTTTATCCGCCCTTATTTTCAATTTTTACTCAAGATCCAGCAATATCTAACAACTCGCCGTCTGTTCACTAACCGGGTCACGGGAATTACATATGAGCCCAATTGGTTCGCCGAACAAATCAGCTTTCTATTATTACCCTGGCTACTAGCCTCGGTCTTATCAGGCTACAGCATCTTCCGCTGGCGTTGGCGTTGGGTTAGCGTAGAATGGTTCTTATTGGGCTGGTCCGTGGTTATATTGGTATTCACTTTCTCGCGGGCTGGTTTGATCAATCTCGTCGCTTTAGCCTTCGTGGGTCTTTTGTTCTTCAGACCTCAACGAAGCAAGCAAAATGAGAAAAACCAAACCAAACTAAAAACCTGGTCTCGACGTTTAATCGAGGCTGGTTTGGTCGTTGCTATCTTATTCGCGGTAATATTCATAGGCGGAACTAAGAACACCTTTTTCTCTCGTATGTGGAGTTATTTTTCTGAAGTAAAGAATATCAGCGTTTCCAGCTACTTTGAATATATTGGGTTTAATGCCAGGTTTGCATATGGAGCAGCAGCTTATAGCACCTATGAGGCTTACCCAACGCTCGGAGTCGGTGTGGGCAACTATGCACTTTATTTCCAAGAGATGCTTCCAGATGAGCCTATTGCAACCACCCCAGAGCTATTAAGATTAGTCACCCCGGAGGCCGGTCGCAATCGGTTGATCACCCCCAAAAACTTCTATGTGCGGATTCTGGCAGAAACTGGTTTAGTGGGGGCAGCCGCCTTTGTCGCTTATCTTGTGGCCATATTGGGATGTGCGTTGTTCCTATGGACCGCACCTGAAAGGGAACACAAGTTCTGGGGAAAAGCTGGATTGCTTGGGCTGTTTGCATTTGGATTGACAGCCTTTTCCTTTGATTCTTTCGCCATTCCGAATATGTGGGTTGTATTTGGTTTGATCACATCAGC
>DAOVXM010000239.1 GCA_030636125.1 Chloroflexota bacterium
CGGCTTTGCAGCCAGGCTTCATCTTGACTCTCTTGTATCCATTGGGCTTCTAAGTGGGCTTGCTTTCGCCCCATCAGCTGAGTTTGCTTGCGGATGGTATTGTCGCTGACCTCCACCAACAACAATTCTTTGATCTTTCTGCTTGCTTTTTCGAAAGCGATATCCACACCGGCAATGGCCAGCAGCTTACCCAGCACCGGGCTGACTTCTCCAGGATGGATGCCCCAGTTCTTGTCAAGCCGGTTTTGCTTCTCTCCACAGCGCCAACAGCCATAATACGAGCGGCGGTAGCTGACCCACCCAAACACGGTCATCACCTTGGCCTCGCGCTTTGAGATCCGTTTCGCCTTCGCCCCGCATTCGCATCGAACTCGTTTCCCAAGTTTTCTGTCTTCTTTTTCCAGCACTTTCCCATAAGTTTGAAGACCCACTTCCTTCACAATCTCCCGGAGGCCATTCTCAAGCTCTTGTAGGTCTTTGATTTCTTCTTCCTCGATTAGCTTGCCAATCTCTTCTGCCAGAACTGTAGTTATTTCTTCCAGTGCTTTTGTGCTAAAATTCATTTTAGAGCCTCTTTCTATGACTTCTTGGTTTTCTCAAACTTATCATAGCCCTTAGAGGCTCTTTTTCTACAACATTTTAGTGCACCCACATTAAACACGGATGAATCAATAAAATGGGTTCTCTGGTATAATCCTCCACGATGTTTTATGGGTGGGCATGCCAATCCGCCCCTTAAAATCATTTGCACAGAGCGTGCAGATTACAAAGGAGCCCAATTTGGCGTTCAATCCCCTGAATTGGTTGCTGGGGTTTTTCTCGCTCGACATTGGCATCGACCTGGGTACATCTAACACCTTAGTCAATGTACGCGGGAAGGGCATCGTAATTAACGAGCCATCCTGGGTCGCAATCGAAAAACGTAGCCGAAGACCGCTTGCCATCGGTGCAGAGGCCAAAGAGATGGTAGGCCGAACACCTGCAAATGTGATCGCTGTGCGACCTCTAAGGGATGGGGTAATCGCTGAATTTGAGATTACCCTGGCCATGCTCGAGTATTTTATCGGTAAAGCCCACGAGCAAAGCATCGTCCCGGTACCTCGACCACGTGTAGTAATAGGTATCCCGTCAGGTGTTACCGAAGTTGAGAAACGGGCAGTATATGACGCATCCATGTCAGCTGGAGCGCGCGAGACCTTCTTGATTGAGGAGCCAGTCGCAGCAGCCCTGGGAGCGGGGTTACCTGTTTCCGAAATTATCGGCAGCATGATCGTTGATATTGGAGGCGGCACCTCGGAAGTTGCAGTTATATCGATGGGCGGCGTGGTCGTTTCACGTTCGTTACGTGTGGCCGGTGATGAGATGGATGAAGATATCGTGCAATATATGCGCAATAAATACAACCTATCCATTGGATTACGTATGGCAGAACAGACAAAAATCGCCATCGGTTCTGCTTACCACCTCCCCGAAGAGAAAACGATGAGCGTGCGTGGCCGCAACCTGGTGACAGGACTACCCGAGGCCGTAGAAATCTCTTCAGTTGAGATCCGCGAAGCCATGGCTGGTTCACTAAAAACCATCGTTGACACAGTCAAGGATGCTCTTGACGAAGTGCCACCAGAAATCATCTCTGATCTAATGGAAACGGGCGTTTGTTTGGCGGGTGGAGGCGCTGAGGTACAAGGGCTGGATAGACGATTAACAGATGAGTTACACGTACGTGCATGGGTTGCAGAGGACCCGATGAGTTGCGTGGCTCGTGGGGCGGGCATGATCCTTGAGGATCTCGATCACCTTGGTAGGCTGTTAGTAGGACTAGAACGCGGTAGTACGCGGCATAAATGATCCCCACAGACCCGGTAGATTTCCTGACCTTATCCAGGTCACTTTGCCTGGTCATTACAGAACATGAACATCCCCTTATCTCGTACTATACAAACCATTGTATTTGTATTCATCGCAGTAGGCCTGATTGCGCTGGCGCTGAGTGGTTATCTTGCTCCCCTATCCCGCGTGGTTCTCAACCCCTTCGTCAGCGCCCAAACCTGGATTGCTAGTCGCTACCAAGGCATCCAAGAACTTGTTAATGCACCCCAAGATACTGCCCGACTTAGACAACGTAACGCAGAGCTTGAAACCGAAGTATCCCGGTTACAGACCCAAATTATCGAATTGCAACAACAATTAGCAGAGACGAATGTATTGTCTGCCTTGGTGGACTTCGCGCGTGCTAATCCCGAGAACCGCTATCAGGCGGCTGCTGTGATTGCACGCGATCCCAGTCCTTTTTTGCATTACGTGATTATCAACCGAGGATCGGATGATGGGCTACGCCGGGGAATGCCAGTGGTCACACAGCACGGACTTGTTGGAAGGATCGCAGCTGTTACCGCTGGCGCATCACGTTTACAGTTGATCACAGACCCTGGTTCTACCGTTAATGTACGCCTGGAACCTAGTGGTTCTCAGGCCGCCTTGCATGGAAGCCTTACCAGCGATATAACCCTGGACATGATCCCTCAAGAAATTAATGTTCAACCCGGTGACCTGGTGCTTACCTCCGGCCTGGGTGGTAGTTATCCATCCAATATCCTCGTTGGCCAAGTCTCCGGAATCCGCAGCCAAGATCAAGATATATTCCAACGTGCGACATTGCAGCCTGTTGTAGATTTTTCTCAACTCGATATTGTTCTCGTTATCACCAACTTCAAACCTGTGGAAGTTGAACCGCTCTTACCGACTCCTGCTACTCAATAATTATGGAAGGTATTCGGTCGCAAGTTGAGGTGAAAAAATTCACACAGACTGCAATCTATCAAGCCCAAATACACATTAAACCCATGGCTACCTTGATCGCAATCCCAATATTGGGTGGTCTGATGATCATCCAGTCCAGCCTCCTAAGCAGGATGCCTCTCTTACAGGGTACGGCTGATTTAATCCTATTAGCGATCATCGCCTGGGCATTACAAAAACGTGTGCAAACCGCCTGGCAGTGGTGTATAATAGGCGGTCTGATTTTTGGTTTGGTGTCAAATTTGCCAATTGCCGTGCCCTTGGTCGGCTATGGTCTGGCCACAGGCATAGCATTATACTTACGCAGGCGAGTGTGGCAAACGCCTATCCTGGCAATGTTTGTCACAACTTTTTTTGGCACACTGTTCACTATGGTCGTTGCGTTGATCGCTCTCGGCTTGACGGGCAATCCCCTGCCTATCCCAGAAGCGCTCAACCTGGTCATCTTGCCTAGCCTTTTGCTAAATTTGGTTATAGGAATACCTATTTATGCATTGATCGGTGACCTAGCGAAGTGGATTTATCCGGAAGAATTAGAGGAATGAACGAATCATCTTCTTTACGCAATCACTTAGAACCCAGGCGAATATTAATATTCGGGTTGGTAATTATTCTGGCATTCGGCCTATATTTGGCGCGCTTATTCATATTGCAAATCATACAAGGGTCCGAGTGGGTCGCTCAGGCGGAAGAAAACCGGATTAAAGATATCAACATACCCGCCCAGCGAGGCGTGATCTATGACGGGAATGGTGTAGTCTTGGCACGCAATATCGCCTCTTACAATGTTATTATCACGTTCGCCAACCTGCCCGATGATCCCGGCGCGGTGCAGGAAATCTTTCGTGATCTCTCTGAACTGATTGATGTGCCTGTTAATCTAGGCGAGCTCAGCGAAGAAAATCCATATGTACCCTGTATCTCAGAACATGGAATAAGCCAAATCGTGGAATATGGTGAAACAGCCACACCCTTTCAACCAGTGCAGATAGCCTGTGATATCGATCCAACCATTGCGATGATCGTGCAAGAGAAGGCAGTAGACTGGCCTGGTGTTGATATAGAAATCCAACCGATTCGCGATTACCCTACCGGATCGCTAACCGCTTCTATGGTCGGCTTCCTCGGTCCCATCCCAGCCAACCAGGAGGAAGAGTACGTAGAAAAAGGTTTCGAGCCTAACCGAGACAAAGTGGGTTACGCAGGTTTGGAACTAGAATATCAGGAATTATTAGCCGGCGAAAATGGAATTCGCTCTGTCGAAGTCGATGTGGCAGGAAAAGAGCTGCGCACAATTGGCGAGACAAAGGAGCCAATTCCTGGGTCGAATCTAAGCCTGACCATTGATTCACGGTTGCAACAGGCAACCACAGCTATCCTGGAGCGAGAGATCAACTTTTGGAACACTTATTTCCAAGAAATCCGCTCAACGAGCGGTGTGGTGATCGCTATGAACCCACAAACCGGTGAAATACTATCGATGGTTTCTTATCCAACTTACGAAAACAATCGTATGGCGCGTATTATCCCAGGGTATTATTACGAACAATTGATTTCGGACCCAGCCAATCCGCTGCTCAACCACGCGGTGGGTGATACGCTCCCTGCAGGTTCTGTATTTAAGCTGGTTACTGCGGTTGGAGCGCTTAATGAAGAAGTTGTTACACCTGATCAGTATATCGAAACACCACCCAAGATCACCATCACGGAGAAATATTTTGCAAACGACCGTGGGAACCCGCGAGATTTCGTGGACTGGAATGAAGCCGGCTTCGGTCGACTTGACTTTTTGGGGGGCATTTCGAACTCGAGTAATGTTTACTTCTATAAAATAGGTGGGGGCTACAAGGATGAAGTTCCCGAAGGATTGGGTGTTTGTCGGCTTGGAACCTATGCAAGAGCGTTAGGTTACGGCGATTATCCTGGTATCGGCCTACCGGAAGAGGAAAAAGGATTAATCCCTGATCCTCAATGGAAACGTATCACCCATGGTGAGAGCTGGTCTACTGGTGACACTTACATCACCAGCGTCGGACAAGGTTACGTATTGGCAACACCATTGCAAGTGCTGATGTCCGCAGCCACGATTGCAAATGATGGAAAGTTGATGCAACCCCAATTGGTAAAGGATGTCTTGGATGGGGAAGGTAATATTGTTGATCCCTTCGAGCCTATCATGAAATGGGATATCACCGAAGATCCAATTATTCAGGAGTATTACGACACGACCATACGCGGCTGTGAAGCTATTGAAGGAAATTGAACTAAGAGAAATTGAGTTAGAAGA
>DAOVXM010000013.1 GCA_030636125.1 Chloroflexota bacterium
AGACCCATACAAAATAACCAGAGCAGATAATTATTATTCGATCTTTATAAGATCAGCTACTCTCCCAATGCAGATCAATCCTGAATAGTAGGCATGGTATATCCCAAGCCAGATCGCGTGACAATATGCTGCGGGTTCTTTGGGTCGTCCTCTAATTTTTGGCGTAAACGCGAAATACTAACCCACAAAATCTCTTTATCATCACGATACTCCGGTCCCCAAACGTTTGTGAGTAATTGCTCAGATGTCAAAACTTGCCCGATATTATGAGCGAATTGAAGCAGTAAGCGATACTCAGTAGCAGACAGAAAAACTGTCTTGTCCCCGCGGAAAACTTCGGCACGTGCGAAGTCTATTCGCAGGTTTCCATGAGAAAAAACGGACTGCTGAAAACTACTACCAGAGACATGTGCTCTTCGCAATACTGCCCGAACTCGCGCTAAAAGTTCTGTGGCTGAGAACGGCTTGACGATATAGTCGTCTGCCCCAAGATCCAATCCTCGGACACGCGCACCTTCTTCTCCCCTGGCAGTGACAACAATAATGGGAACGTTTGAAAATTCCCTGATGCGTTCACAAGCAGTGAAGCCATCCAATATCGGCATCATAATATCCAACAATACCAGTTCCGGCTGCTGAGAAGCAACCATATCAACTGCTTCCTGTCCGTTAGTTGCTTTTACGACCTGATAGCCATCCGAAACCAGGTTAGCCTCCATCAAGCGCAGGTAGCGTGGTTCATCGTCTACGACTAGGATTCGAGTGCTCATTAATTACTCTCCCGCAATGAAATTTTATCTTCGACTTGTACCCCTTCAAGGGGCAGACAAATATGGAAGGTGGTTCCCTCTCCAAGTTTCGATTCAACTTTAATATCACCTCCATGTGCTCGAATGATTTGTCGACAAATAAACAATCCCAAACCTGTACCACGAACTGTGGTGCTGTTGGAAGGTACGCGATAAAATCGTTTGAATATTTGATCCAGATGCTCTGATGCAATGCCAGGTCCTTCATCACGTACATCGATCTTAGCCATGGTGTCATCTTTATATAATGAGATTGTAATCAAGACACCAGGAGCATATTTGGCAGCATTGGTCAACAAATTATCAAAAACTTGCGCTAACCTGGCTGGATCAACCGGAATTTTTAGGTCTGGTGACTGGATATCCAGCTTGATAATTTTGCTCCCGTCTCGAGTTTGAGCCCTAAGGGATATATCTCTCAAAAACGTGTCTAACCGCACAGGTTGAAAACTCATCCTCAAAGTACCTGCCTGAAGTCGCGATGAGTCCATCAAATTATCAATCAACTCATGCAAACGATCTGCCTCTTCATCAATAATTGTCAAAAACTCTTGGCGGGTATGATTATCCCATGAGGTATCATCTCTAAGTAAGGTAGTGGCATAGCCTTTGATAAAGCCCAACGGTGTGAGCAATTCATGGGAGACTGTGGCAATAAAATCTTCTTGCAAACGGTCTAATCGTCGTTCAGCCTCTAAGCTCGCGATGCGTTGCACCAGCTTATCGCGCTCCATCAACTGAGCGACATGTCCAGCAATAAATTCTGCTAAGCGTATCTGATCTGGTTCGTAAGTCGGCCCACCAAATCGAATGAAAACCAAAGCCCCAACAATTTCCAGCCCAGATTGAAGGGGTAAACCGAGAGAATACCGTAAGCGGGTCCGATCTCTTACATTTTCCACTTCATCTTTTCGGATAACCAATGTTCCGTCATGAATCACCTCGCTTGCAGTGGCTTCCCCCCAAACCAACTCGGCTTCTCGTGATCGTCCCCGGCCAATGGCGCGTGCATATGCTGGTTCTAATGATTCGTTCTCAGGTTGCAGGTAAAGAACCATATTATCGAATATGAATACTGGGCGAGCCAAGCGAATAATTTTATCCAATGCTGAATCAATATCTACTGCCCTAGCAACTGCCCTGCTGATAGCATAGACTGCTTCTAATTCCTGTGGCCGAAGCGCGACAGTTTGTGTAGATTCCTTGAACATTTTGGACCTATATCTCCATTACCCGTTCGACAACTGGAAGTGAAAACTCAAAGCGAGATCCAACTCCTACTCTAGATGATACATCTATATGGGCTCCATGAGCATCCACAATGCGATTAGACAACGCCAAGCCCAGTCCAGTGCCACGATAACGTCGGGTTGATGAACCATCTAACTGATGAAATGGCTCAAATATTTCTTCCAAACGATCACTGGATATACCTATCCCTGTATCGGCTACTACAATTGAAACATATCCTTTGTTTTGATGCGCTTCAATCTTTACTACTCCACCATCAGTTGTAAATTTAAGAGCATTATCGAGCAATTGAGTGATCACCCAAGATATCTTTTCTCTATCACAGTGAACAGGTGGCAAATTATCCGGGACATAAACCTCTACGGTAAGCTGTGCAGATTTTGCTCTATCAAATAACTGTTCGACTACGGATTGTATTAAAGTAGCAATATAGACTGGAGTAAGGTTAAGTGATAAATCTCCTCGTGAAGCCAGAGCAAATTGAATTAAGTCCTCGATCAACCCTTCAAGACGTGATTCTGAGCGTCGTAGTATAGCAAGTGCTTCCAATTGATCAACATTAAGCGGTCCTAATTCTCTTTCAAATAATAGATCAAGATAGCCTTTGATATGGGTCAGTGGTGTACGAAGTTCATGAGAAATATTGGCAATAAAATTAGCCTTTAGCTGATTGAGCTCAGTCAATTTATCAAGAGCTTTTTCCAAATCTCTGGTACGCTCTACCACGCGGACTTCTAGCTCACTGTTCGATTGACGTAAGGCCTCCTGCAATTCTAGAATCTGCCATGTCACAACTTCATCCAAAGTCTCCCTTTCCACCATTTTTAACTCAAGTAAAGCTTGTCCCAATAGAATTGGTTTTCCTAATTCACTTTTCTCCTTTTGGTATATCAAAGCCTGGTCCAGTTCAGATGGTAGTAATGCTCCCTTTTCTACTAAATATTCACCCAACCTAGGGACTAGAATTTCAGGTGAAACCGGTGCAGCTGGATAAGCCTTACCAGGCATTATCATTTGGCGCTCAGCCAAAACAGCCGCAATAGCCAAATCTACCCCACATTGACTACAAACACTTACATAAGAGTCAACCAATTGATTACATCTTGGACAGGATATTTGCCTGCTCATTTACCCCTATCCCTCAACTCCTTGGGGAGCCAGATTACTATAGTAGGCAAGCTGGATCGTATAAGTTGAAGTGCAACCGACAGCAAATTGAGATATGTACCTATACCTTCATCCGTCGATTGCAGCTAGCATCCAATTAATTATGAAGAGTGGTTTTCCGATCGATCATATATACCACCGATCATATGATAAACAAACGATGAAGGTTTAGATAGCCTAAAACCGTGCAAGATATATGCCGGATTATAAAACCATTTGCTATCTAATTTATATCATATCCTTTAATCAATTTTGAGGCAAGGCGTTATAACCTTTAAATCTACATCGGGAAACTAACAACTATGCAAGGTGACTCAAACATAATACATGGGTGATAAAATCACAAAGCCCAACAGTTCCATTTGTTTCCTGTAAAGAGTCTGTAAGGTAAATCATCAAAGTTTTGTTGCATAATTGGACTAACCCTTCCGGGTCAGGTTTTAGATTTCAATACCTGTAAACCGGATCTATGCCATTATTATGAATAATACCCACAACAACCAAACCGCTCAAGCTGAACCAACCAAAGTTCTCATAATTGATGACGACGATGCTATGACCGATATGCTCAAACTTCTTCTCGAGCCGAATGAGTTTGAAGTTTTTATCGCCAATTCCGGTCCAGAGGGGATTAAGGCAACCCATAAGTACAACCCAGAGGTGGTCATACTGGACTTAATCATGCCAGATATGGATGGATGGGAGGTTTGTAAAGCAATCCGTTCTTTCAGCCAAGTGCCTATCCTGGTAATCTCAGCAATTAATAAACCCGGCATGGTGGCAAAAGCTCTCGACGAAGGGGCTGATGATTACCTACTTAAGCCTATGACCAGCAGCGTATTAATAGCCCACTTGAAGAGACTTGCCTGGCGTGCCCGTGCTGAACGCCAAGCCAATAAAGCGAAACTAAATTACCTTGGAGTGTGACCGTATTTTATACACCTCAAATAGGCTTGTCTTCAATAACAGCAAAAATACGAAGAATTTAAATCTCCTTTCTAACGAAGGGAGTTTTTTTAGTTGTACATTTTTGGAAAACACTTGGACCTCAAATTGCTTGTCAATAATCCTAGTTTTTTAAGTTTCCACAAATAAGGACCTATCAACATGGTAAATCTTCGATTACAATTAATGAAAAATTTCACGGAGGCGTAGTCGTGCAAACCTGTTCTAAATGTAATACACAATCGCCTGACAAGGTATCCCACTGTTCAAATTGCAACGCAGACTTGAAAGAGTATTCAACTACAGCGATTGCACTCAAACGTTTTCAGGAAAATCCTCGCGTCAGAGACGTACGTGTAGTTGTCGCACATAATTGTTGCCCAGCTTGCGTAGCGAAGGAAGGGACCTACAAAAAAGATCTAGTACCGAGCTTACCAGTTGAAGGTTGTTCCCATCCCTTGGGCTGCCGTTGTTTTTATGAGCCCATGCTGAACGAGCTCTACCCTTAATAATTCGCTACTATAACCCGGATAAGTGATTAAAATGTAACTACTCAGCGTAGGGCAGGGAGAGCACTTCTCACCGCAGCCTGAGCAGTTACATTACCATAATAAGTTGCCTGATCCAATCGCAAGCGCTTTGTGTGATCTACGGCTCCCTGCTGGCTAGCCAATCACGAGCCAATTTAAGGGCGTCTCTACGGTTGCGAATACTACCCACAACCTGAGCTTCCCTAATTTTTTCTAATAAAATACCAATTTCCGGTCCAGGGTTTAGGTGAAGCTCATTTATCAAATCATTACCATTTAATAGCGCCGGGGGTGAAACACGTTCCGTTGTATGCTCCCACCAGGCTTCAAGCAATGTTCTGACGATATCTAAATGATGAATCCAAACATCCTGTGGTAATGAGGATCCATAGGTCGCCCAAACATCTGCCAGGGAAAGCAAACAAATATCCACACCCGCTTCCTCAGTATCCCGGAAAAACCGGTAAACAGCTCTCTTGGAAGGACGTTCACCGGTTTGAGCTAATAGGAGTGGTCGAAGGTGGTGGCGTACAATCTTTTTCATTCGTCTCACTTCGTTGTTGCTCATACGCAGAACATAGCCACGATCAGATACCATCTCTGCGCCGACTTTTTCATGATCGAAAAAATGGATGCGCCCGTCAGCATCAAGCTGGTAGGTTTGTGGTTTTCCAACATCGTGATACAAAGCTGCTAGAAAAAGTAATTCCCGTGAGGATCGATCTGGAGTCAAAAAAGTGTCCATGTAAGCATTAATCCGGTCTCGAAATCGGCCTAACTTGACCGACACCAAGCCTGCCATCAAGTTAGCAGCTTCTTCGGAGTCATGTGGGGACGCCAACACACTCAATAGAGTTTCCAGCTTATTAAGTGTATTCAAAGTATGTTCCCATACATCATAGACATGAGGAGTTGGCTGTTCCACACCTTTTAGGTGTTGGAGCTCCGGTAGTGTTATATTTAATACTCCCAATATATCCAAAGCCCGAACAGCTGCCCCAATGCGTGAACCACCAATAATTCGCGTGAGTTCATCTCGTATACGTTCTGATGAGGTCCGATGTAACTCTGCGACGGCTTCTCGCATCTGTTGAAGGGTTTCTGGAAAGATGCGATATTCTAGTTCAGCCGCGAAGCGGATACCCCGTAAAATCCTTAATGGGTCATCTTGAAAGGTGGTAAGTGAACAAGCTCGTATGCGTTTAGCACGCAGATCTGTCGCACCACCCATAGGATCGAGTAAAGAAAATGGTTGCCTGACGTCTACTGCCATAGCGTTGATAGTGAAATCACGCGCCCTTAAATCGCTCTCCAAGTCTGGTCCACGAAAAACTGCAAAATCAAGGACTAATCTGACACCATCAGGCTGGATTGAAATAACCCGTGCAGTATCACGACTTTCGTCAAGGGGATAAAACGCCGCTCCAAGCGCGTCAGCTACCTTACGTCCAACCTCTATGGCATTACCAGCCAACGCAAAATCCAGGTCATGAGTATCTCGACCTAATAATGCGTCGCGTACTGCTCCTCCCACCAGGTAGACTGAAATATCTGGAGAGAGCTTTGAACTAATTTGTTCTAAGCGGGAAGATAAAGCAAATGGTTCAATAGTAGGCACGTACCTAACCTGGGGGATTTCTTTATACCGGGCCGCTCTGGCTGCATGCAATGCTTGTGAAGGGGTACCCCCTTGGGCGACAACCCTATCGTCGATTAATGCGATCCAGCGACCTGCATAAGACCTCCATTCATCTCTCAGGAAGTCATCAGAATTATTAGAACGATGATGACCATTTTCTCCTGAAGGGTCAAGGGATTGGCGTGCCATGGAAGTTAATCTGATGCTTGATATCGTTCTGGATCCACTGCTCCGATAAATGGAAGGTTACGGTATAACTCGTCTAAATCTAGTCCATACCCAAAGACAAATTTGTCTGCTATAGTGAAACCACGATAATCTATGGGCACTTCGATCTCACGGCGTTCAGCCTTATCCAATAATGTACATACTTTGAGACTGTTCGGATGTCGCGTTTTTAAGAATTCCAAAACTGTTGCGATCGTGTAACCACTATCGACGATATCTTCCACAAGTAAGACATCACGATCTCGGATATCTTCCTTGAGGTCGAGCGTGATTCGTACCTGACCAGTTGTTTGGCGAGCTCCAGCTCCGTAAGAGGAGACCGCCATAAAATCGATCGTATTGGGTACAGTGATATGGCGAATCAGGTCAGCTAAAAAGAGCACCCCACCCCGCAATATGCAGACTAAATGCGGAGTACAACCCTGATAATCCTGGCTGATCTCAATTCCCAGTTCCGAAACCCGTTTTCGGAGGACTTCTTCTGAGATTAAGATTTCTTCGAGAAATTCATGATAGTCTTGCATGGGTTACCCATTCGGTACCTTATGATGTTTCCGGCAACGTGCTTCATAGAGTTCCGCAGCACCGACCACAACTACAGGCTCGTCATACCGCGCAGGCTCCCCATCAATTAGCCGTTGGGTGCGCGAAGCTGGCTCGCCACATGTCATACATATCGCATGCAACTTATCCACGCGCTCAGCCTGAGCCATCAGTATGGGTATGGGACCAAATGGTTCGCCACGGAAGTCTGTATCTAAGCCAGCTACAATTACACGCTTTCCCTGATCTGCCAAGTCACTGGCAATCGCGACAATCTCATTGTCAAAAAATTGCGCTTCATCGATCGCCACTACCGTCGTCGCTTCATCCAAGCGTACTGGTATCTCTACTGCAGATTGAATTGGCAAAGCAGCATATTCACTCCCGGCATGAGAGGTGACCTTTTCTACGGCATAGCGATCGTCAATGACCGGCTTAAAGACCTGCACTTTCTGACGAGCAATAGTCGCGCGGCGCAAGCGCCGGATTAATTCATCGGTCTTACCACAAAACATGGAACCAGTGATAACTTCAATTGATCCAGTATGGTGCTTCATACGTCCCTCGGAATGATTGGATTAACAAGCAAGCAGATGCCATAAGCATCTGCCTGTAAGTTTACCTTATGTTACGTAAAGCGCAAACATCAAACGATAACTTCTTCACCTACCTCGGGTAAGGTGTAACCAAATGCACGTAGACGCCTCTTTAAATCTGCGAGAGATTTCCGACCGAAACCATCAATAGCTAATACGGCATCATCGCCCAAAGCGAGTTTCTCCAACGCCTGACCAACTTTTGTAATTCCAGCTTTGGCGAGAGAATCGGTAGCACGCTTACCTAATTCGAGCTCTGTAATCGGTCGTTCAGGCGAAACGCGCTCGGCGTCGCGAGATTCAATCTCATCCAAATAATCTTGGCGCGCCTGAAGCTTGCGATAAAAGCGATCAACCTGTCCCTCCGTGTCAACGATCCGTTGTTCTCCAGTGAAAAATGGATGGCATTGAGAACACACTTCCGTATGGATCTCTTTCGCAGTTGAACCAGTTATCCAGGAATTTCCACATGCACATGTCACCACTGCATCATTATAATAAGTTGGGTGAATATCTACTTTCATCTCAGATCAATCCTATCGTGGTGAAACGCGAATCAATAAATCCAGAACGGTTTTTATCAAATCACCCTTCACATAATTCTCTTTATTCTACCTGTAAGACACTAACACGCTTTCGGTTATCACGGATGGTTTCATATAAAACAACTCCATCTGAAGTAGCAAACAGCGTGTCATCCTTGCCTACACCCACATTTCGTCCAGGTTTTATGCGTGTTCCCCGCTGGCGTACGAGGATATTTCCCGAACGAACACGCTCTCCGCCAAAAACCTTCACACCCAAACGTTGGGATTGGCTATCTCGTCCATTGCGACTAGAGCCGCCACCTTTTTTATGAGCCATATTTTCCTCTCTATTCCACCGAAATGGAGTCAATCTTCAAGCGGGTATACTGCTGGCGATGACCTTGCTTCACGCGATACCGAACTTGGGGCTTGTATTTAAAAACTATGATCTTCGGACCCTTGACTTGGGAGACAACCGTAGCTTGAACCTTAGCCCCATCGACAAGGGGTGTTCCCACAGTCACCTCGCCATCCTCTGCCACAAGGAGCACTCGCTCTAAGTCAATTTGCTCACCATCTTCAGCAGGGAAGCGGTCCACATCAATGATATCACCTTCGACGGTTTTATATTGCTTACCGCCATCTTCTACGATTGCATACTTCATAAAACTTCCTCCAGCTTCACTTCACCACACACTCCGCGCGAAATTTCAGCTAAGAACTTTCATCCGTGCGCCTAGGTGCGGGGAAGTTGGGGATACATAGTTTGTGCCCCAGCAACGAGCTGCCGGGGCAGTACGGATACAGATTATACTGGCTATAGGCCAGTCTGTCAACAATATTTCTAATAAACGCGCCCTTCATTTGCCACTTAATGAGGTACAAAATATCCAAGGATGAAGGTTAAGTCCGGAAAGGTGTCTCTGTAAAAATATCGGATCTGTATCACCTATAAATGAGGATAAATTGCATAGTAAACTCGTCATCGTTAATGCTAAAAGCAATCTTGCTTGTGGTAAACTATAGCGTTATATTGACCAGGCGAACAACAATGCATACCAAGATGCCTGGGATTAAAATATGTTGATGCAATCAATGGTAATCGTATCAACTTTCTGATACATCCCATCGATAAAAAGCGGTTCTTTGGGAATTCCTATAGAAGGCTGCAGGGGTGGGTTTGATGGCGGGTGTAAGGCTGCCATCAAACCCACCTCTTATGTCCCGAAATGAAAAATCCCAAAGAGCTTTCAAAATGACTATTTCGATAATGATTAGGAGGCTTAACTATGAGTAACACAAAGTGGGTATATGGTTTTGATGAGGTCGAAAAGGCTGAAGCGCATGTTGGGGGGGAATGGGAAGGCGTCCGCTCCCTACTGGGAGGTAAAGGCGCTAACTTGGCTGAAATGACCCGAATTGATGTTCCAGTACCCCATGGTTTCACAGTGACCACAGAAGCTTGTATTGCTTACTTAGCTGAAGGTGAGAAATTCCCCTCAGATATGTGGGAACAAGAGCTAGAGGCTATGAAACACGTAGAAGATCAAACCGGCAAAAAATTCGGCGATCCAGCAAATCCTTTGCTGGTTTCCTGCCGCTCTGGTGCAAAGTTCTCCATGCCCGGCATGATGGATACCGTACTTAACATTGGTCTGAATGATAAAACTGCTGCTAGTTTGGGAGAAAAAACCCAGGACGATCGCTTCGTTTTTGATGCATATCGTCGATTGGTGCAGATGTTCGGAACGGTTGTGCTAGATATCCCTGATGAGGCCTTTGAGGATGTCTTGGATGAATATAAAGAGAAAAATGGGATCAAGTCCGACGTTGAGCTCTCCACGGATGATTGGAAATTAATAACCAAAAAATTCCAGGATATCGTACGTGATCACAGAGGTTTTGATTTTCCCCAGGATCCATACGAGCAACTTCGTCTGGCGACAGAAGCCGTATTTAAATCATGGAACGGAAAACGCGCCATTGACTACCGTAATGCCGCTGGAATTACACACGATCTTGGTACTGCGGTTAACATAGTTACCATGGTGTTTGGCAATATGGGCTCAGATTCCGGAACGGGCGTCGCCTTCACACGCGATCCTGCTACAGGAGAAAAGAAAATCTACGGTGATTACCTGCTCAACGCGCAAGGTGAGGATGTCGTAGCTGGTATTCGTAATACCGAAAAAATCGAGAATCTTGGGAATGAAATGCCAAAATCGTACCAGGAATTCCTAGATATCTGTGATAAATTGGAGCACCACTACAGGGAAATGCAGGACGTAGAATTCACCATTGAAAATGGCAAATTATGGATGCTACAGACACGCGATGGCAAACGCACAGCAAAAGCCGCGGTTACAATTGCTGTCGACATGGCAAACGAAGGCTTGATTACCCAAGAAGAGGCTGTATTGAAAGTCTCACCAGAGCAAGTGGACACACTATTACACCCACAGTTTGATTTCCAGGCTAAAGCAGCAGCAATCAACGCAGGAAAACTATATGCGACGGGTGTAAACGCCTCTCCAGGCGCGGCCGTGGGGCAAGTGTACTTCGATGCTGATACGTCCGAGCAGATGGCCAAAGAAGAAGGCCAGGATGTGATCATGGTACGACCTTTCACAAAACCAGACGATGTACACGGTATGCTAGCAGCGAAAGGTATCTTGACCAGCGAGGGCGGAGCTACATCCCACGCTGCGGTAGTTGCTCGCCAGTTTGGTGTCCCTTGCGTGGTGGGTGCGGCTGCCATCCGCATTGACCTGGATAAGCGCCAAATGGAAGTAGATGGCAAGGTCGTAAATGAAGGGCAATGGATTTCTGTAGATGGCACTAGCGGTGAAGTCTTTATCGGTGATATCCCCACCATCGCACCAATCCTGGAAGAGCAAACCGACCTGCTTACATTATTAAACTGGGCAGACGAGATTTGTGCCACTCCAGGTATACGCCAGGCTCCCACTGGGTGGCCCACGAGGGGTCTCCAGGTCTGGGCTAACGCCGATTACCCATCTGATGCTCGTCGAGCTCGTTCATACGGTGCAGTTGGTATTGGTCTCTGCCGGACAGAGCACATGTTTTTTGAACCAGAGCGTCTGCCAATCGTCCAAAGAATGATCCTGGCAGAAACTAGCGAAGAACGCATATCTGCTTTGGATGAATTACTTCCCTATCAGCGATCCGATTTCGAGGGATTATTTGAAGCAATGGATGGCTACCCCGTGATCATCCGCCTGATCGATCCACCCCTTCATGAGTTCCTGCCTTCGTTGGAAGAGACCCTGGAAGAAGTGATCACCATGCGAGTGAAAGGTGAAACAGATGGCTTGGCTGAAAAGGAAGAGCTTCTCCAGAACATTCAGGCGCTACACGAAAGTAACCCCATGATGGGTTTACGAGGTATACGCCTGAGCATTATGATGCCGGAAATCGTCGAAATGCAGGTACGGGCTATCTTTGAAGGGGCTGCAGATGCCACTCTGAAGGGTGTCAACGCCAAACCCGAAGTGATGATCCCACTTACTGGGCATGTCAACGAGCTTAATGTCATTCAGCCCAGACTTGAGCAAATCGCCAATGATGTTATGACTACAAAGGGCGTGGAATTCCCATACAAATTTGGCACGATGATCGAAATCCCTCGCGCCGCTGTTACTGCTACAGAAATCGCACAGGTAGCAGAGTTCTTCTCGTTCGGTACGAATGACCTGACTCAGATGACCTATGGATACAGCCGGGATGATGCCGAGCGCAACTTCCTTCTTAAGTACGTTGAAGATGGTATCCTGCCCGAGAATCCCTTCCAGACCATCGATCGCGATGGGGTGGGTCGACTGATGGAAATTGCCGTGCAAGATGGTCGCTCTTCTCGGGTTGATCTTGAAGTGGGCATCTGCGGCGAGCACGGTGGGGATCCATCGTCCATAGAATTTTGCCATTTGATTGGCAATAACTATGTAAGCTGTTCACCATTCCGTGTGCCGATAGCTCGCCTGGCAGCAGCTCACGCTGGCTTGCAGCACAAGGCGTAAATAGTTTTGCAAAATAATTACGTCGGACATTCGCACTTTAAAGGTGAATGATTGGTAAAAAATTGAGAGTTAGTGTAAAAAAAGAGTGATCGCATGATCACTCTTTTTCGATACTCCCAATCGTTATATGATGATATATTATTAAGTTTAGCTTATTCCGTCGTCTCTACCCATCCCACAGCTTCAAGATACCATCGTGGCGCTCTAGATACGTAGTTTCCAGAGCGATCCAAAACAGGTTTGCGCCGCTCGTCGCCAAGCTCACCCACCTCACATGCAATCATACGATGTGCGTGGCATTCCTGTTCTTTATCACAGACCTGAAAGCAAACCGGGCAGATAAAAATTCTTTGCTCTGTATCCATCATCACACCTCCAGCAAATGACTACTTTTATATTATACCATTTTTGTCAAGATTTGAAGACGGATACCGAAAATAACTACGGCGCAGTGAAGGCTTTTTCCTGAGCAGTTACAACGCCATCTATTTCCCAGTGGCAAGGATATCGCCCAACAAGTTACCGTTGAGCAAGATATTCACCTTCTTGACTTCTGGGAATTGGCGAACAGTAGACCAGACCTGGGCTCGCACGCGACTATCGTCACACCGATCACCTGAACGGACATAAGTACCGCTCAAATCAACGGAAACCTCGCCGTAATAAGTATGGAAGGACACATTACTCACTTCCAGGTTGGAGAGATATACCGGATTATACAAATTCCCAAAATATTCCCGTTTATAGAAAAGGCGCTTAAGCGCAGTTGCCACGTCTTTCTCAACATCACCCGTTCGCCAGACACCAGTATTGGCTTTTATTAGGCTATCGCCACAAGAAACAGGTCCCCCTGTGTCTAACTGGATGTAATAAACATAAACAGCGTCTTCACCTGAAGGTGTCGGTGGAACAAGGGTCTCTGTCGGTGTTTCGGTTGGGAATGGAGTATTTGTAGGGGAAGGCGTGAGCGTTGCAGTGGACGTTTCCGTAGGAGGTAGTGGAGTAGGTGTTTCCGTTGGTGGCAGAGGTGTAGCTGATGGGGGATGTGAAGTATAGGTCGCAGTAGAAGTCTCTTGAGCAGGTTGTTGTTTGGGTTCTGATGGTTCCGAGCTACACCCAGATAATAGGATCATTGCCAATACTAGCAAAAAAAGTTTTGATATCCAATGATGAATCAGTTTCATTGTCATTTCCTATTATTTGGTGGTTGCGACTAGTGCTTTGTCAAGGGTGAAAGTCTCATTCGATATCGAGGTGACAAAACCCTTGACAAAGCTTAAAGTGTTCCGTCCGCGATCTATTCTTGCTAAACAATCACATTTGACGGACACTAGCATTGCACCAGTATTTTTATTTATCATTTGAAACCCTGTCACCGAATGGGATACCATTCAAATAGATATTCGTCATCTTTACGCCTCGAAACTGCTTCACCGTACTCCAGACTTGGGCTTTTACCCTCAGATTATCACAATCATCTTGGGGTTTCTTATATGTGCCTCTCAAATTTACAGTGATCAATCCATTTGATCTACGAAATTTAACACTAGCCACCTTAATATTCGAGCGAAATAGCGGATTATATAATCCATTTACATACTCCGATTTATAGGACAATAATTGCTCGAGAGCTATTTTGGCATCTTTACCAATATCATTCGAACGCGCTTGTCCAATACCAATTCCAATTGCGTTATCTCCACATCCGACTGTTCCGCCGACTTTTGGTTGGATGAAATAAATCCTGATAGCGTTCTCAACAGAGGAGCCGACCGAGCCGCTTGACGATGGTGCGGGTGTCGAGGTATAGGTGGGTGTAGAAGTTGGTGTATTCGTGGGTAGGGGTGTTTCTGTACTTGTCGAGGTGGCCGTTGGTGTAG
>DAOVXM010000377.1 GCA_030636125.1 Chloroflexota bacterium
ATGCATGTGGGAAGACCTGTGCTCCTGGTGATAAGGTAGCGCTCGGCTCGACAATTGCTGTAGGATGCACTACCGCTGGGCAAACAAATCTGGCCTGTGCCAACCGATGGAATACATCCATGCGTATCTTAAGATTGCCAATACCGCCCACCGCGTTTACTGCTAGGCGAGTACCCTGATTATATAAATCAGGCAGTACATCTCCGCCACCCAACACTGGCAGTCCCATGACTTCCTCTCCATGTTTAAGACCATCATCCACAATCCCTATTATCTGGTAAGTGCCCAGGGTGCGCAGTAAGTCAATCAGTGACTTACCATGGCCACCGCCTCCATAAACGATGATGGCGGTCGCGTCGAAGACGCTCTTTGGTTGTAGCATACCCAGGTCAGTCGCATTCTTAAATAGTGATTGGATATCTTTTTCGGTGATTAGGGGACCAACAGGTAGCTCTTCTAAATTCAGGTTGTGTTCTCTAGCGAGGCTTAGCGCCGGTTGGGTAATGCGTAAACCTTCTGGCTCGTCACTTAGTGAGTCTTTTTCCATGATTGATCGATCTGTATCAGGGGGAGTCCAATCTGGAGAATCGGACAGGTAACAAAGCAAGTCTCCTGCGATTAGTGTCTGGCCCTCGTTGTACAATAACCCAACGATATAACCGGAATTCTCGGCTTCAAGTTCTGCAGTCGACTTGGTGGTCTCCAAAGTACAGATTGGGTCGCCTTTGGATACTTGCTGTCCTTCGCTGACGTGAATTGCGGCCAGTAGGGTTTCGGGTTCGTTGGGATTGAGTAATGGAATCGTGATCGAGATTGGTGAAGACATGGCTTGAGTTATACCATCTTTCTGGCTTGTTGGATAATTGCTTCTACGCTGGGCAGGATGCTCGCCTCTAGCGGTCCAGAGGCAGGTACGGGGAGGTCAAGGGCAGCTACACGATTGGCAGACAGTAAATGTGCTCCGAGTAGTTCAGCGGTGCGGGCAATGATTTCTGCACCCCATCCCATGGTAAAGGTACCCTCCTCGGTAACCAGCAGCCGGCCGGTCCGTTGAACTGAAGCCAACACTGCTTCGATTTGGAATGGGGCTAATTGGGTTGGGACGATCAATTCGACGAAGATTTCGAATTCATAAGCTAAATTATTAACGGCTTGGCGAGCTAGTTCTGCCATGTGCCCGTATGCTACCAATGTCAAAACTGGTTGAGGAGCCCCTTGGATGGTCAAGGAGAATGACTCGGTTGAATTACTATTCACTTTCTCTTTATCCGATGCCGGAAGATTATCAAATATTGTTATATTATATTCAGGAAGAGTATCTTGATTTTGAATAGAGTTAAGATAAAGCAACTTGTTCTCGATAAATAACACCGGCTCGTCCTCTTCTAGGATGGCTTTATAGAGTAATTCGCCAGGATTTCCCAGGGTGGTTGGTGCCAGGACTCGTAAACCGGGAACACCAAGGTAGAGCTTCTCCAAAGTTTGACTGTGGGTTGGCCCATAACCACGTCGCCCTCCCATCGGTGTGCGGATCACGATCGGGACTCGCACCTGATCATTGTACATCCAGCGGAATTTGGCGATATGGTTTACCAGTTGGTCCGCGATCAAAGTGACAAAATCCCCAAACATGATCTCAACTACGGGGAATAGTCCACGAAGTGCCATACCCGCGGCGACTCCCACGATACCAGCCTCAGATATCGGGGTCGTCAAGACACGATTTGGGTATGTAGTGGAAAGCCCGCTTGTGACCTTAAACGCTCCACCATAGGGATCGAGCACATCCTCACCTAACAAATAAACTCGCTCATCTGCTGAAAAAGCCCGGTGGAGCGCGGAATTGAGTGAATCGAGCACCTTGGTCATATCAAAGAAAGATCTCAAAAAGTGTTTTATTTAACATCCAGCGCAGTTAAGTAAGTTCCAATTTTACTTGTTTGGGTGCGAAGTGAAGGAAATGGAGCGTCCAGGGCTTTTTTGAGCGCTGAGTCAACCTCCTCATCTACCTCAGTTTCTATGGTGGTCAGAACCTTGGGATCTAGACGGGCGCCCTGTATTCGAATGGGGTCGTGCTTCCGGCGGATATGGCCCAGTGCTTTCTGGTCGCGAGTATCATCACCTTTGGAATGGGGGCCGAACCGGTATGTATGAATAACAAGCGCTCGTGGAGAATGTTGTTCTCGCACTTCTCCAATCAATTTATAGGTCACCGGCAGGATATCGAGAACATCGGCTGTTTCCAGTTGATGTGTCGGGATTCCAAAGGCTCTGAAACGGTCCACGATTTCTCCAGCTACGATTAATTCGACCGGTGTGGTTTGGGCTATGCGGTTATTTTCGAGAACAAATAAAATGGGCACACCCCACAAGGATGCGATATTGAGTGCTTCGTAGACCACACCTTCTCCTAAAGTGCCGTCTCCCAGGAAAGCAACAGTGATCGCCCCCCTTTTTTTATATTTTTCTGCTAAGGCAATACCGGTGGCAATTGGCACGATCCCGCCTTGCACCCCGTTGGAATAAAAATTACGCCAATGCAAATGTTGCGAACCGCCCCGCCCGCCGCATACTCCGGTTTCGCGCCCCATTAACTCCGCGAACAAAGAAACCATATCACCACCATAAGCCAAATAATGTCCATGACAGCGATGGTTGCTAAAGACGATATCACCATCCTGGATATGGCTAAGTACACCTACTGCATTCGCTTCTTGACCAAGGTAAGTGTGCGTTGTGCCATAGAAGACACCTTTTGGGAAATTTGCCAATACGGTCTCTTCAAAACGGCGAATTCGGTATAGATGTCGATAAATTATGGGATTTTCGAGCATAGGCTGCAAAATTTTTAAATGAGGATGTGTTTATTTAATGCCCCATTATACTTCACACAAGAAATAGCAAAGCTACACCAATCATAGCTACCAGGGTTCCAGCTATAGCCTGCCAACCAAAACGTTCGTTGAAAACAAAATAGCCAATCGGTAACAGGAATACAGGCGTGAGAGCCATTAAAGTACTGGCTATACCGATCTCGGTGTTCTGTATGGCAATCAAAGAAAAGGTAACACCTAGAAAAGGCCCTGTGAATGAACCGCCGAGGATAAGAAGCGATGCCCGGTGATGAGTTACTAGTTTTGCGATGGTGGTGCCTGCTTGCCCACGGAAGAGTGTAAATCCCCATAATACTATAGCTGCGACAAGCATACGCATAAGTGTAGCTGATAAAGCTGGAAAATCACCCTCCAAGCCCTTTTTAGCGAAAATCAAGCCAAGTGCCTGACCTGTGGCACCGCCCAAGCCGAAGAGAATCCCCTGCAGGTAATTGGAAATCCTATTTTGGCTGTTTCGCGCTCCGTCACCTTCCCAGATCACCCAGGCGACACCAATTAGGGTAATTAAAATTCCGAGAATCTGTACACCGCTAAGGGTCTCATTTAGAAATAACCAGGCTGATAGAGATGCGATTATGGGAACCAGGCTCATAAGCAGCATAGATAGGCGCGGTCCGATAAAAATGAAAGCCTGGAACAGGAATGCATCTCCTAGAACCAGGCCGACAATACCTGATATGCCCAACCAGAACCAACGTTGAGCTGGGGCGTTGAACGGTATTGGCAAACCAATTATTAGGTGAGTAGTTGTTAAAAGCAGTACGGCGAGGATCAGCCGCGTCCTATTGACGACCATTGAGCCAACCTGCCGACCTGCTAGCGTAAACTGGGTGGAAGTCACGGAGAAAAGTAACGAGGTTGCTACTGCGGCTACTTCGCCAATAATGGAGCTCAATTATCCTCCGCCATATCCGTGCTGCCCATAAATTCCTCAGCAGTTGCATGCCCAGGTTGGCTGATCCCCTCCCGTTTGAGCACCTTCCAAAAAGTCAGCCAAAGGATCTTTATATCTAAACCAACCGACCAATTATCCACATACCAGACATCCA
>DAOVXM010000151.1 GCA_030636125.1 Chloroflexota bacterium
AGGAAAATATCATCGCAATCCGAGGATACAACACCGCAACTATATTAGTCAAAACTAACCCTTTCAGCCCAGTTGAAACCGAACTAAAAAAAGAGTTAGCCTTTAAACGCGCCTTCGATTTAATCTATGCACCTGGTCTTAGTCAGGAAGATGTCAACCAGCATAATATACTTCAAGAGCCTGTGTATTATCAAGCCTTTACGGAGTTGCTTGATACCTCTCCCAGGAGTGATTTTTACAGAAATTACACCTTCGATGTAAGCCCTCCAAACGATGATCACCCATTTTTCGGCCATTATTTCAAGTGGTCGCAAACAAAACAGGTCATGGTTGAATTTGGCAAGACCTGGCAGCCTTTTGGTGGGGCGGGTTACTTTGTTGTGCTTGCATTACTTGTTTTATCCACAGTCCTGGCAAGTGTGATTATATTGCTTCCAGCTGTCACAACTCGTGCGCGTAACCGAGAACTAGCACCAAAATCAGGGGCTCCTGAAAGGTTTGTTTACAATTTCTTGGTATATTTTGGGTTAATCGGTATCGCCTATTTATTAGTTGAGATACCACTCATCCAGCGCTTTATATTATTCTTGGGGCACCCCTCCTACGCAATGACCACAGTTTTGTTTACACTGCTGCTATTTTCTGGATTGGGAAGCAGCATGAGTAGACGAATACCTTTGAAACTAGCCCTTGTCATCTTGGTATTTTTCCTCCTTTTTATACCTAGCCTGCTACCAGTAATTATTAACCAGACCTTGGGACTAGCCTTAACGACAAGAATTGGCCTGACGGTGATTTTATTAGCACCTGTTGGATTCTTGATGGGGATTCCCTTTCCAGGAGGTATTCGTTGGATGATCCTGAAGAATCACAACGCGCCATCAATCCCTTGGGTGTGGGGTGTGAACGGCGCGGCATCGGTGATTGCTGCTGTTCTGGCAGCACTTCTTGCGCTATCTTTTGGATTTAACTGGGTATTTCGATTGGGTGCACTATGTTATGCTGGGGCGTTACTTCTAGTTTGGCTGGCTACTCGACAGGACCTAGCTCTACCCCCTCCCCAGTGAAAGGAACAAAGCGGACTCCTCCCAAATTGTAAGCTCTCAAGTCACCATCTTCATAAACGAACTTCCATAAGGTCTGGAATCCTCCAGGAGGGCCTATTGGTACCACGATACGACCACCTTCTGCAAGCTGATCCACCAATGGGGACGGAAGGTGATCTGGTGCAGCTGTCACGATGATCGCATCAAAAGGTGCATATTCGGGCCAGCCAAAATACCCATCCCCTTGTAAAATGTGGACTTGATCATATCCTGAATTTTCCAGGCGAATTGTGGCGCTCTCAGCCAATTCGGGCACGATCTCAATGCTATAGACACTGATATCATCTAGTTCGGCTAAAACTGCCGCTTGATAACCAGAACCAGTACCGATTTCCAACACTCTCTCACCGGGTTTTAATTCAAGCATCTCGGTCATTAATGCAACGATATAGGGTTGTGAAATCGTCTGTCCATATCCAATCGGCAGAGGGTGGTCTGCATAAGACGAAGCCAAATACTCTGTCGGCACAAATTCATGACGGCGCACAGAACGCATTGCCTTTAGAACAGTGGGATCGCTGACACCACGTGACTCGATTGTATCCGCAACCATTTTTTCGCGAGCGCTTAGGTATTCATCGAGGACCTCTGATGTTGTAGGTGTATTTATATAATGGGTAGCGGTTGGTGATTGTATAGGTAATGACGTGCACCCAACTAGAAATATAGATATGATTAGAAACAAAACAACAGGAAGTCGTTTAATTCTTATTGACATAGCACATCCATTGATAGTTCGCTCAATCATCGAGTTGCCCTCTCACAACAAGTACGGGACAAGGCGCTTGGTTGACAATTTGAGGAGCTACTTCATCTAAGAAAAACTGGCGGAACATTTTTGGTTTCGATGCACCTATCACCAATAGATCGTATTGGTGTTTGTTGGCAGCCGCTACAATTTCCTCGACAGGTAGACCTCGCCGCAGCTCTAACTGTGATTCAATACCTAGCGAACGAAACAATTCAATATTTTCTCTGAGATGTCGTGAGGTGGGTGTATCAGACTGAAGCAGCTCCGGGAGTGTCTCCTCTATGCGGGAAAGCCCAGCATACATTCCCGGCCAAGCCCCTGTGACATGCACAAGAGTAAGATTTGCCCCTGATAATTGAGCAAGCTTGGCACCCGCCTTCACCGTGGGATCAGAAGCATCATGCCCAGCGGTTGCCAGCAAGATATTTTTCAGTTGGTTCCTGGGGTGGCTCACTACCAAGACCGAGACATCAGTCTGAGCAACTAAGCGCTTAGTAACCATGCCTAAAAAAATTCCTCTACTTTAGATCGCTGAGAGGTACCAACTACAACCAGATCATATATTTCCCGCGCAAGTTCTTCCAAGATCTGATCCTCAGCTAATCCCAGGCACACCAATTGCTTGGATGGCACGACTGGGAGCATCTCCGCAGCTTGACCCCAGACACTATCTCCAAGCTCAGGAGTGGCCGATGGTGAACGGACGGTCATTAACGTAACTTTTGACTTAAGCAATCCGACGATCAGCCCCCCATACTCGACTGTTGGCGCTGAATAAGGGAAATCGCTAACACACATTAAAGTATGCATAATTTTTACCTCAAAAGAGACCACCTCCAAAACCACTGACTAACCTGTAAATAACCAAGATTGCCCCTACAAATGGTAATAAAGAGAATAACAATCGGATGCGTGGGCCAATAAAGAAACGAGTGGCAACTGCTCCGATCTGAGCACCAATTGCAGCGACGGTTCCCATTACCAGAGCCATCATGATATCCACATTACCTTTGACGGCATGCGTGAGGGTTCCGTATCCAGCGGAGAATATAATTTCAAATAGATCAGTGCCGATGGCTACATGGGTGGGCACACCTAAAACGTAAACCAACAATGGCATACGAATAAACCCACCCCCAACACCCAATGCTCCTGCTAGCAGTCCTGAGATGAATCCTACGACCAATACACTCCAAAGCGAGATCGATTCAATGCCAGAGTTTGGGAATGAGATCATTGGTGGTATATAGATACCTTGGATTTTGCTAGAAAGCTTCGAGAAACCGACCGCTTCCCGAGCCGAGAGCCGCTCAGTGCGGATAACACGCACCGCTAATAGGCTTTCAACAAATGTGAAACTTCCAATAAAAAGTAAAATGACGACATATATCCAAGCAATGACCAGATCAATACTCCCCATTCGCTCAAGGGCTTCGATCAGTTGCGCCCCGGCTTCCACACCGACCACCGTACCTGTCACCATGATAAAACCCAATTTTATATCGACATGCCCCAATACACTATGCCTGCGAGCAGCCACCATAGATTTACCGGTCATATGGGCTAAATCTGTTCCCACGACAAAGTTCATTGGGACCCCAGCAATAAACATCATTGGGCCAGCAAGAAAGCCGCCACCTACACCAAAAAAGCCGCCCAATATGCCGACGATAAAGCCGACACCGACTAAGTAAAGGGGACTGACGATCACTCCTGATATTGGGAATTCCATAACTTTACTCGAAACGCCTAAGTCCGATTCTGTCCAATAAAAACGATGTCAACCTTTCAAGCAGTATTGCCTGGAGTACTATCAGCAATAAAGATACTGCCGCATACAAGTACAGATTCTCATCATAAAGATCTTTTAGTGGTATAGATAAAAATTGAAGCACTAAAAAGAAATACAAAGTCACAAATATCCCATAAATTACTATCTCTATCACAAAGTTACGGATGAGAACTTTGTAATTGATATTTGAATTTTTTGCTTTCACTTCTACCTCCAACGCGAATATATATTGCGCTTCTACTGGTTGCACTTTAATAATCTTGGCATATGTATATGGGAGGCTTCTTATATGATATGATCAAATCGCCCTTAACAACCAAAATTTGGATTTACTAGCATGGATCTATCATGATAAAGATGCTAACCTCTTCTGGAGTATGCCATGATAATAGGTTATACGAAAATCACCGGAAAATCAAGAGGTAAATCTATTCACTCAAAACAAATTCCATAAACTTAGCAGAAAATGAAGGAGAAATACATGCAGACGAATTCCAATTGGAATCCACCTCCAGAATGGCATTGTGTTACATCAATAGATGCACATACAGCTGGAGAACCACTACGCGTACTAACCGGGGGATTTCCAGAGCTGCCAGGGGACACCATTCTTTCCAAGCGTCATTATGCTCGCGAGCATCTGGATCATCTGCGCAAGGCGTTAATGTGGGAACCACGCGGTCATGCCGATATGTACGGATGTGTCGTCACAGAGCCAGTTACACCGGATGGAACTCTTGGAGTGCTCTTCTTGCACAATGAAGGCTATAGCACTATGTGCGGTCATGGAATTATCGGCCTAGCTAAAGTGGTATTGGATACAGGTATGATTTATTTAGAGGGCGAAAATCCCATCATCAGAATGGATACACCTGCTGGAAGAGTTACTGCATTTGCACGCCGGGCAAATGGATCCGTCACCGAGGTTGCCTTTCATAACGTGCCTTCTTTTGTCTACACACTTGATCAGAACGTGAACGTGCCAGGATTAGGAAATGTTCGCTATGATGTCGCCTTTGGTGGGGCATTTTATGCCTTTTGCCGTGCTGAAGATTTTGGGCTGACCTTGACATCCGAGGACTTTCGTAAACTTATTGACATTGGTATGCAAATAAAACACGCTGTGATGGAAAATCTCCCAATAAATCATCCTTATGAACCAGACTTAGGTTTTTTATACGGTACGATCTTTGTGGGAAAGCCCCACGTAACGGGGCACCACAGCCGTAATGTATGTATCTTTGCGGATAGCGAGGTAGACCGGTGTCCGACTGGTACTGGGGTCAGCGCACGGGCTGCGATCCACTATGCGCGGGGTGAGCTGGAGATTAATCAACCTTTTACTGTAGAGAGCATCCTGGGAACCTGCTTCACTGGTGAAATCGTTCAAACCACCCAATTTGGTCCATACGAGGCGGTCATCCCTAAAGTTACCGGTACTGCCCACATTACAGGTCGTAACGAATGGCTGATTGACCCGAATGACCCGCTTAGTGGTGGATTTATTTTGCGGTGATTGGAGGTTAACCAAATATGCATACCAAGACACATCGAATTCCAGGTCTTATCCTCAAAGATCATGAATTTACCATTCCACTAGATCACAACCATCCAGAGGGTGAACAAATAACTGTCTTCGGGCGTGAGATTGTAGCACCTGATCAAGAGAGGAATGAACTCCCCTGGCTGATTTTCTTTCAAGGGGGTCCTGGCTTTAGCGCTCCTCGTCCAAAAAGCAAATCTGGTTGGTTGAAACTTGCATTAAAAGAATATCGCGTTTTCCTAATCGATCAGCGTGGCACAGGTCATAGCGCTCCTGTCCTCCCACAAACACTATCAAGTTTCTCAACCCCACAAGACCAGGCGGACTATCTTAAACATTTCCGTGCTGACGCAATCGTTCAAGACGCCGAATGGATACGCAGAGACCTACTCGGAGAAAATCAAAAATGGAGCGCATTGGGACAAAGTTATGGTGGATTTTGTATTACCCATTACTTATCTGCAGCCCCAGAAGGATTACGCGAGGCGATTATTACCGGTGGGAATCCACCCCAAACCGACACCCCCGATGAGGTATACCGGGCAACCTTCCAGAGAGTAATTGACAAAAACCAACGTTATTACGCTCGTTACCCAGATGATGTAGAGCATGTGCATCAAATTATCGACCATCTAGAGAAGAACATTGTTAACTTACCTGGTGGAAGTCGTTTAAGTGTAAGAAGGTTTCAGCAGCTCGGATTAGCGTTCGGTGCCAGCGATGGCTTAGAAGATGTACATTACCTATTAGAAAATGCCTTCGTTCAAGGGAATAATGGCAAGGAACTTAGCTACACATTTTTACGCGGTTTTGAAAATGCACTTCCTTTTGAGACCAACCCAATATTTGCTTTGCTGCATGAGGCGATTTATTGTCAGGGATGCCCATCAAACTGGTCCGCCGAGCGTATTCAGAGGGAATTCCAAGAATTTGAATTTAAAAATGATCAACCAATCTTCTTCACTGGAGAGATGATCTACCCCTGGATGTTTAACGATTACGAACACCTGCGCCCATTCAAAACAGCCGCCGATATTTTGGCTACTTATACGGATTGGCCACAACTTTATGATTTACAAACCTTACGTGCGAACGAAGTACCTTGCGTTGCAGCTGTATATTACGATGATATGTATGTCGATCGTCTTCTCTCTGAAAATATGGCGAAAAATATAAATGGTATTGAGTTATGGATAACTAACGAACACGAGCATAGCGCGCTACGACTACATGGGGAAGAGGTATTTAAACGCCTAATTCAAATGCTTCGTGGAGAAGTATAAGATCCTATCGTTTTTAGTCGCCCATGGGTGTCCACACCGATGACGATTACAGGAAGTCGGCCGATCGTTATTTCCCCCGCCATTCAGGTGTAGTTTTAGTAAGTACTGACTGCACGCCTACTTGAAAATCTTCGGTATGGAT
>DAOVXM010000445.1 GCA_030636125.1 Chloroflexota bacterium
CAATGAAAAACACCAGAACGAGGTTTTTGAACTTGTGCCAGGTTGGATCGTTCTGATCAATTAAAGGAGTGGATCATGACATTCGTAATGACGAAAGATGAAAGAGAAAAATTTCTCTCCGAGCTGCACGTAGGTGTTATCGGCGTAGCCGCACTCGGACGCGGGCCCTATTTATTCCCGGTATGGTATTCGTATAAGCCGGGTGGGGATATCACATTCCTGACCAACAAGGGAGCCAAGAAGGTCGATCTCATCAAAGATTCCGGCAGGTTCAGCCTACTGGTTCAAAGCGAGGCGCCTCCATACAAGTTTGTCTCTTTGGAGGGCCCAATCGTATCTATTACCGAAGCGGACCACCAACGAGACCTGGCTCCACTTGCCCAACGCTACCTGGGTAAGGAACAAGGCGATGCTTACGTTGAGCAAACCGCTGGAGACGAAGAATTGTTGATTCGTATGCGCCCGGAGAGATGGTCAAGCGCTGATTATGGGAAAGGATGAATACTCCATGTCAATTGACGATCTGCGCAAAGGACATGGCAAGTTCAAAACAAAGATAAAAATGGAAACCAACCAGGAAAATATAAGCAACAACCATCAAGTTGAGCAGGTTCGCGAAGTGCTTCAACTATTCCAAGACGGCTACATATCACGTGATGCTTCAAAACTTGACCAGTTTATGGAGCTTTTCTACCCAAGTGAGGAGATAGAATTAATCGGTATTGGCGCTTCAGTTCGCGGTGGAAATGAATGGTTTCAGGGTGTTGAGGCAGTTAGAGACATAATTGCCGGCGACTGGGAGTACTGGGGAAACGTTCTATTAGATGTGTCAGAAGCCAAAATCAGCATCCAGGGTGACGTGGCTTGGCTCTCCACCACCGGTAGCATTGAACAAACTAGCACTCACGATGAAGCACTCAAATTTTATTTGGAGCAGATGAAAGATCTGTTAGAAGACGAACATGTAGACCAGGATATCCGGCTGGTGGAGGCGACTCACTTTGGCATGAGGCGGCTACGCGAAAGGCTTAAAGGAAAAGGTTATAAATGGTCCTTTGTACTCACAGCAATTCTTATCTATACGGCTGATGGTTGGCGTTTCCACACCATTCACTGGTCAATGCCGGTGGATTGACAATAAACAATATCTACTCCGAGCCTAGATTCTCCTTATGCACCTTACCGCTTTTGTCGCACAGTTCCCAATCACTCTATCTGTTAGACAGAATCTGGATTATATCCAACAGGTTCTAAACATCGCCCAAGTTGGCGATTTGGTTGTTTTTCCAGAAGGTGCCATCTCGGGTTATTCAACTGACCTATCATTCCTTGAAAAAATCGACTCAAGCATAGTAGCCGCAGGCTTAGGAAACATCAAGCAAGAAGCGTCCAGGCGTAAAATCCACGTATGGATCGGCGCTTGTTATCAAGCCGATCATCGCTGGTTCAATGCAGCCTGGGGCTTTACACCCGACGAGCAAACTTTCAAATACCATAAAGTCAACCTAGCAACGCATTAGCGCGGCGTGTTTACTCCTGGAAAAGAATTACCTGTATTCAATATCAGCACCCCCAACGGCGATGCCAAAATTGGTGTACAACTCTGTCGGGAGATCCGGTACCCAGAACAATGGGGATGGTTGGCCAGAAGTGGGGCAGAAATTATTCTGCACCTCAATAACGCGGTGGGAAATGCTCAAGATCAATCTGTTTGGCGAAGTCACCTGGTCAGTCGCGCCGCAGAGCTACAACGTTATGTGATCAGCGCCAACAATGCTGGCCTGGAACAAAAATGTCCAACGATAGCCATCTCTCCCGGAGGCCAGGTTTTAGATGAGTTGTGCTCCGATCAACCAGGCCTGATACGTGTCGATCTAGATTTATCTCAAGTCTCAAACTGGTATCTCGATCAACGTCGGACAGATATTTGTGATTGGCGGTATGATATCCAAAACAAAGGATAGATGAGCCTTGGTACAATCATTCTCTAATCGGGTATCGCTATCTGGATTGGGTCGTTCGCCGCAATTGGTATTGTCATTTTCTTTACAGTGTTGATCGTTCTGTATTTAAAATATATTAGAAGAAAAAGAGCTAAAAGAACGATTTGGGGAGCCTTATATAGAGTACAAAAGCATGACCCCATATTTATTACCTTCATAGCGCAAGAGAACATAACAAAAAATTTATGGATGTTACCATCCTCGCTCTCGGCTCACGCGGTGACGTGCTTCCCTATGCCACCCTGGGCAAAGGCTTAAAAACGGCAGGGCACCAAGTCTGCATCGCCACTTTTGAGAACTTTGAGCCCATGATCAATGGAATCGGTTTGAGCTTTCACCCCGTCCAGGGGGATGCACGCTCGATACTAAATTCTTCTAGTGGACTATCTCTATCCGAATCGGGCCAAAACCCAATCCGTTTTTGGCGTTCAGTTATGCAGTCATTTGGCACATTAGCACAAGGCTATGCTCGTGACTTCTCATCACCCGCCTTATGGGAGAGCGACTTGATCATCAATCAACTTCCTGGGGGGTTATACGGTTATGATCTTGCTGAGAAACTCGATATACCAATGATCATGGCAGCGGTGATACCCCTTAACCGCACCCGCGCCTTCCCAATGTTAGGCTTTCCATCAAGGCTTGCACCTATTCCAGGTTACAATGCTATTAGCTACCGTATTGCCGAGCAATTAGTGTGGGGCGGCTTCCGGAAAACTGTTAACCGCTGGCGACAAGAGACCTTAGGCTTGTCTAAGCAGTCGTTTTGGGGATACTTTGGGCAAATTCAGAAACATGGTGTACCGGTATTGAATGGTTTTAGTGCTCAGGTAGTGCCGCGCCCGTCCGATTGGGGGGAGCATATCCATATCACTGGTTACTGGTTCCCAGAAGGAGCGGATTGGCAACCACCAGATAACCTGCGCAAGTTTATTGAGGTTGGCCCACCGCCGGTGTTTATTGGATTCGGTAGCATGCCGCTTCGTGATCCAGAACGAACAGTCAAGATTATCCTCGAAGCGCTTAAACGAACCGGACAGCGCGGCATTCTACAGGTAGGAAGGGCTGGGATTGGTAATGGCGAACTTCCGGAAAATGTATTCCAAATTGACTACGTTCCATACGCCTGGTTGTTCCCGCGCATGGCGGCAATTGTGCATCATGGCGGATCAGGGACAACTGCCTTTGGGTTACGAGCCGGCGTTCCTTCAATAATTATTCCATTTCTATTTGACCAATACTTTTGGGGTAAACGTATTCATGAACTAGGTGTTGGTCCACAACCTAGCCGCTATCGTAAGCTATCCACAGATAGACTAGCTGA
>DAOVXM010000411.1 GCA_030636125.1 Chloroflexota bacterium
CAAACGCAAACTTCCCCAGCTCTTGGCTAGGACACTATGTACCCGACCGGAATACCTACCCCGCCGTGTATTTTATTGAACTTTTCTATAAGATCCTCATCCCTGTGATGCTGGTAGGTATGCTTATATTTGTAATTTCCGATTTCATACGTCGATATATTATCGGTCGCAAGGAGCGTCAGCATGTCTGATACTCAGACTCAAAATAACCAGGTTAACGCGAGCGAACCCGAAAAAAGCGAGCAACGCTATCTGCGATTTAAATTGCCCTACAGGATCGAACACTGGATATTTATCACCAGTTTCTCTATCCTGGCGGTTACTGGCCTGGTTCAAAAATTTGCCAATGCCAGCATTTCTGAACTGATCGTAGGGACCTTGGGTGGAATTGAAAACACGCGTCTGATCCATCACTACGCAGCCACCATTACAATGTTTGTAGCTATATATCACATCGGAGCTCTTATCTACCGGACATATGTGCTCCGTTACAGGCTGAGTATGTTGCCCTGGATAGAAGACGTACGCGCAGCCATCGGGTGGTTGGGATACAACTTCGGCTTGAAGAAGACCCATCCCCAAGAGGGACGCTACACATTTGGGGAGAAATTCGAGTATTGGGCAGTTGTTTGGGGAACGATGGTGATGGCCATCACCGGATATATGATGTGGAATCCAATTTCAACGACCCGTTTCTTGCCTGGTGAATTCATTCCGGCTGCCAAGACCGCTCATGGTTGGGAAGCAATCCTTGCTATATTGGCGATCATCGTTTGGCACTTCTACAACGTTCTCATCCGATATTTCAACAAGAGTATGTTTATCGGCTATATTGGTGAAGAGGAGATGGTTGAGGATCATCCCCTGGAATTAGCCGATATGAAGGCCGGATTGGCAAATGTCCCAATAGATCCGAAGGAAAAAGCTAGACGTAAACGCATCTTCTGGCCTGTCTACCTCGTGGTAGCATCCATTATGTTGACTGGGGTTTACTTCTTCATCAGCTATGAAGAAACTGCCATCGCCACGGTTCCCCCAGCCGAAGATGTAGCCGTATTCGTGCCGCTGACCCCCACTCCCCTACCTACTCCATTGCCAACTCCGACACCCTTGCCAGCGGGGGCGTTGGTAACCTGGGAAGACGGTATTGCAGATCTCTTTGAACAAAAGTGTGTTTCTTGCCACAATAGTAGTTCAGCCCAGGGTGGTCTTGACCTGAGCAGCTACGAGAGTGCTCTCACAGGCGGAGATTCTGGACCAGGAATTGTACCTGGAGATCCTGACGCCAGCCAGATCATCATCGTACAGGCTGGTGGTGTACATCCCGGCCAGGTAACTGATGACGAATTGGAGACAATAACATCGTGGATTACAAATGGTGCACCGGAGAACTAATAGAGAACCAAATATAACAGATACAAAATCTCGTCCCTTCCCATAAATATTGGGAAGGGACGAGATTTTTTAATCCGTCGCTGCTACCACTTGTTGAACTTCATGACGCTCATCTTCAACCTGACCATGATCTACCACATTCAGATAGCGTACACCCAAGATGAAAGCCAATATACCAAAGGCCACTACTCCTGCTCCATATATCCACTCGATCAGCGAAGGAACATAACCAGTATAGCGAGTGGCAATTTCTTGCGGAAGGTACGTTACTGAAATTAATTGTCCAGCCAGGTTCACATCCCACCTATAAGCTACAACACCACCAACCACTAGTGCCAGTGCCAGCATCCGTAAAAGAGGCTGGCGCCGGTAACGCCCAACCAAAAAGATGACAATGGGGATGACTATACCCAGCAGGATTTCACCCACCCAAAAATTAAATGACAGGGCACCTTTGGTCAACAATTGTAATCCTTCCGTCTTCCCTGGTTGGTAGGTATAGGTCATGGCAAATGCATCCCAGAAGCGAAAATACAAATAGCCGACTAGCACCCATCCAACTACGTATGAAAGACGCTCCAATAGATGATCATCAACTCTGATCTTGGTTGACGAACGCGCTGCCAGCATAGATGCCAGCACAGTTAATGATATCCCTCCAACGACTGCGGAGATGATGAACAACACAGCCAGATCCGGGCGGTACCAGATCGGACGCGCTTTAATCACACCATAAGTGGCGCCCAATGACGATTGGTGGAGCATGGATAGACCCAGACCGGCAATTGCTAAAAAGGGCGCGTAATGGTGAACCCGACTGAACCGCCGGGATAATCCTGGTAAATACGTCTTCATCCATTGGGAATCACCGAGAATGGGTGTAGTTTCCAAGACCAACACGGTAAAGTAGAGGCCCACACACATAGTGACCTCCCAGAGCACCGAGTGTGTGTTCCAATATACAAAGCCATGCCAGGCTCGAAGTGGCTGTCCAAGGTCCATCAACAAACAAAGCATAGCCACAGTGTAACCAATCAAGCCGATAAAAGTAGCCGTACGGGCGACAGGCTGGTATTGTTTTAACCCTAATAAATAGACGGCAGCACACAAGGAAAACGCACCTGCGCTCAAAGCAATTGCAGACAGGTCAATTGTGATCCATAATCCCCACGGTACCAGATCGGAGAGATTGGTCACTTGCAGGCCTTCGGTGAAAATGACAACACCCGCAACAACACCCGCAGCTATGACGACGGCTAAACCAGCAAACCAGGCATGAAAGGGAGTTAATGTAATCCGCAAACTTTTTATTCTCATGCTTCCTTTTCCTCTCGGGCGGGCAGATAGTACACTCGTGGCCCGGTACCCAGATCCTCACGCAGACGGAAATGTGGATTTTTCGCCAGCAACTCGCTTACTTGCGAGTCCTCATCGTTTAAATCTCCAAATGCCCTGGCACCCACTTTGCAGGCGACGACACAGGCCGGCGTTGCTTCATCATCAACACCTGGTGTCAACCCATGAGCCAGACCGCGGTCAATGCGTTGATAACAAAAAGAACATTTTTCTACCACACCACGTTCCCGGCGCTCAACTTCTGGCTGTCCCCATGTAGGCACGGCTGGATTCGGTCCGTCGAAATCTTTCCAATTGAAGGCACGCGCGTTGTACGGGCAAGCCACTTCGCAATAGCGACAGCCGATGCAGCGGTCGTAATCCATCATCACAATCCCATCTGGGCGATAATAGCTCGCCCCAACTGGGCATACTTCAACACATGGTGCATGCTCACAATGCATACACGGTCGCGGCAGGAACACCTTTCGGTTGCCTACATCTTCGGTCTCTATGACGCAATTCCAGGAAATATCCGGAGGGACATCATTATGCGCCTGACAGGCTAAAGTGCAGGATTCACAACCAGTACATTTAGCCTGGTCGATGACCATCGCCCATTGGTGTGGGCTTGATCCAGTCGGTTCTGAGGCAGCAGTCCTGCGCGCAATCCGAAAACCTGTTATTGTTGCAGTTCCGACAGCTAGTACCTTTAAGAAATCGCGTCTTCCAATTGCATTTTCAGCCATATGATTACCCTCAATCTTCATCTTTGTATTCAAACCGGCTACGCCTTTGTACACGCTCTATCCAGGGAGCAATAACAACACCTAATGCAACACCAATCAATCCAAATAAAGCAGTGAAGCCGTATGGGCTGACTGGGTTGGGCTCGGATGATACAGTCACGGTGCCAGAC
>DAOVXM010000397.1 GCA_030636125.1 Chloroflexota bacterium
AGCCCAGTCTCCCTGCTATCGACCACCAATTGTGCCTGGAATGGACCAGGTAGAGAAGTAAATGGGAGCCTCTCAGGTAATATGAGCAAACCCTTGGCGGCAATATCTCTGACGATTTCAAGCCCTGCGCCGTAATCCAGAGCTGAGAGCGAGGTGGGTGTCTTCAGATCGAGTAAAGCCAGCGGAATCTGCTGATTGCGGGCCGTCCTGAGCAAGTTGTACAGACCGTGACGTCCGCCTAGGGGTCCGGTGTGGGCTCCGTCCCAACGACGGAGAGTCTGCGCGGGGGTATAGGCAGGATAGGTATTCCAGAAGGCGAATAAGACCTGAGCAGGCGCGGGTGGGTTACCGGAGGATGAGAAAGGACTGCTCCGGTCCTGGATGGTTTCTGACCCGGCCACTGTGGTGAAAAGTTGTCCATTAAATCCGATAGTGGAAGCCTGGCTTAACGCTCCCTGGTAAAAGCTGAGCGAGATGGTGTCCATCGTTGGGTCGCGCATCACCTGTAATCCCAGGCCAAGTTGAGGGTTGCCGGATGGGTCCACCGCTTTGACAGGGCCAGAGACGGGTATTTGAATCAACGTATCCCATGCGATGTCCGCCGAATTATCCAAAGGAAGTTCGTTTGTACCACCTGCTTTGTGATCCAATGCCAGGTAAATATCAGCCTCGTTTCGAATTGGCAGGTCTAGGAAATCCAGGCGAAGCTGGACGCGTTGGACATCTCCGGAGAAATAGGGAAATATACTACCAAGCTGGCTGAGTGGTGCTGTGGGTCTCAAATGGCGAGCATATACAGCGAGTATGTCCAAGGATGGCTGAGATGTATCAGAGGGATCCAGGCTGCGTAGTTCAGAGTAAGTCCAGGAATTCGTAACAGAAACCGGCTCATGAAGTGCACAAGAGGCTAATAAAAACGATATTAACAGGATGGGTACTATGATTCGTAATGCATGCATAAAACACACCGGGTGAATTATACTCTGACGAACCTTGCTCTTAACTTCTTAATCCATTATATTAAAACCTGTAGATTGAGGGTAATGATCTGGTGATGAAAATTGGTTAGTATCATCACAAAAAATATGGTTGCAGAAGGAGTAATTTTAGTATGTCTGAAATATATCAGATCGGAATTTATGGATGGTCCGGGCTGGCTGTTATCTTGGCGGTAATGCTGGTTTTGGCTTGGCGCTTGATCGTATATGCAAACAGCTCCGCTGATTCACCCTATGTTGTAGATATCCTGCAAGAGGTCGAGAGTGGAGAGGGTGGACACGATGTAGGTCACCATTGAGATATCCGAGTTGGCATATTTGTTAGCCGGCCTTGCAAGGTGGCAAGTACTTTTAAGCGAATCATAATGTATGATCTAAGTGGACACTGGGCGAGTGTCTATAGGCGGCCTTCGGGCTGCCTTTTTTTTATATCCCCTTAAATTGTTGGTTAATCTGCTAAATTTGTATATAATCTGTGTAGAAGCCCATTCGTGCGAATTTCAGTTAGGGTGTATAGGAAAGTGCAAACTCTTCTAGGCTAACCCTCCAAGTAAAGGTGTTAAGAAAGAATCCAAATGGTTTCCGGTAACGGTCAGAAGCAAAGAGTCATAATTTTTAGTAATGCTTATAAGCCGACGTTGAGTGGGGTTGTGACCTCGATCGATTTATTTCGACGGGGATTAATCACTGCCGGTCATGATGTGCATCTCATCGCACCGGTCTATGAGGACTACCAGGATGAAGAGCCGTATGTCTTCCGTTTCCCTGCCATGGACCTATCGAATTGGGTGGATGCATCTTTGGTACTTCCGTTGAAATCGCTGATGGAAGCCACCGTGAGGGGAATTAAACCGACCGTGATCCACAGCCAACATCCTGTGCTGATGGGGGACCTGGCAGTTGAATTTGCTAAGGATTACCAGGCGCCACTGGTTTTCACCTTCCATACCCGTTATGATGCCTATGCTCAGAAGTATGTACCTATTGTGCAGGACTTGATTGGGAAAATGGCAGATGATTTTGTCAGGAGGTATTTAGAGAAATGTACCCATATCGTGGCGCCTACGCCCAGTATATGTGAGCTCATCAGGGAAAAATATGTGCGTAAGATCCCCGTTTCTGTTGTACCGACACCCATAGACCTCAGTTTATATAAAGATTTGGCCCCGGATAAGATCAGAGCCAGGTTCGGACTTCAGAATGCCGAGATATTGCTATTCTTGGGTCGTATAGCTGAAGAGAAAAACATCGACTTCTTGCTTAAAGTCTTTAAAGAGATCCTTAATGAGCGCCCAGGAGTCAAATTGCTAATTGTTGGGAAGGGCACTAGCCTCAACAGGATTGAACGTTTAGCTGGAGAACTAGGTATCACTGGGGATGTTTTATTCACCGGAGCTGTTCCTCATCACGAGGTTCCCGATTATATGGCTGCAGCAGACCTGTTTGTTTTTTCTTCAGAGGTAGAGACTCAAGGATTAGTGCTGATCGAAGCCATGGCTGCCGGAACACCCGCCGTAGCTGTTGTAACTACCGGGTCACAAGATGTATTAGCGGATGGAGGCGGTGTACTCGTACCCACTGACGAGCGTGCCTTTAAGAAAGCTGTATTGGATCTTTTAATGAATGAAGGACATCGGGAAAAAATGGGCCAAAAGGCATCACAAGTTGCGGGATCATATACTATCGAAGCTGCCACCGCTAAAATGGAAAAGGTATATGATGAAGCCCGGGAGAGAGGCTTCCGTCCCAAGAAGAAAAAACGCTTGCGCATCTTTCCAAAATCATCCTGAATGGGTTCTTGGGTGAAGGTCTGGCAGGTTAATGCCAGACCATTTTCTTTAAATATTTTTTCGCCATTGTAAGAATTGTCGAAACTGCCCAGTCTAAAAAGCAGGTATAAATAACGAATATGTGTCACCAGAATATTTATTTTAGAGGGTAGAGCAATGAACGAGCCTGTCGATCATGTTTATGACTGGATTTGGCAACTTAGTGAAATGAAAGGAATCATCCCGCCTTTTTGCATTGAGTTATCGCTAATGGATGGTAGTCGCTATTACCTTCACTCAGTTCCTGTGAGAGACCCCAAGACGCTTTCGCTGGTTTTACGGGTATGGGATTTCAGGGCTTTCAGTAGCGATGAAATCGAGCAGTTCAAGCAGAAGCTAAACATAAGCTGCTCGAGGGGTGAGGACTATACCGAAAACGATTACCACCCTAAACTTGATTACGCAGATCTGCGCCTGCATCTGCAGAATATCAATTACGCTATAGAGTGGAACGATAAAGTGTGGCCAAGGGAACAACGGCCAAAAATGGGGTTTCTAGATTAAACAAGGATGGCATTTTCAACGACTTTTATCATCTGCATTGGAGGTGGTTCCTGGTTGGGTTATACAATTGGGGATAAGTTCGCCATGCGATTGGGATTGGTGGGAAAAAATCAAAAAGCCTTACGAATCATTACATCAATCTTCGGAACCGCGTTGGGGTTTGTTGCCTTGGGGCTGATCATCCTCTGGACGATATAGAATCGAGAACAATCAAGATCCGTAGATATGCATTCCTCTTGGGTGTTGGTAGGTACCCCCAATCGGACCTAACTCGAACTGGAATAACTTTGGTTCTGGGTCGAGTAGCATGAGCTAGGCCCAGGCTCATGCAGAACGCACCTTATTACAATAACCATAACCAAGGGGAGGCTAGGTGGTGATAATATATATCTCACTGAATTTTCCTAGGAGTCATTCATGGTCAAACGA
>DAOVXM010000296.1 GCA_030636125.1 Chloroflexota bacterium
AAGAAGAGCTGCATCGACTGCCACGGGGAAGAAGGGCGTGGAGACGGTCTTGCCGCCGCCAACCTGAATCCGCAGCCAGCTGCTTTCCGCGCTGAGCACGTCAAGGAGCTCAGCGACGGTGAGCTGTTCTATATCATCACGTATGGGATCGAGGGATCCGCGATGCAGGCCAGGGGATTCTTCGACGAGGAACGTCGCTGGCATTTGGTCAATTACCTGCGCACGTTCCAGGAGTGAGCCCGGCTGTGTCGGCTAGAATCTATGACCGCTTTTTTCAATGTGGATCGTTTCGAGCTGGGAGTGAACGTGCAGCCGCCCGTGTTTCGCGGGCTGTGGCCAACTGGTTATAATGTGAGCGTGCCCCAGTAGCTCAAATGGACAGAGAGCTACCTGAATAGCCATGGAACATAAGCAGATCCGGGCACGGTTGTGAGATATTTCTGGGGCGCAGCAGTTTGGCGTGAATACGCGCACCACCAACACCGGTAAAATACATATGCGAGCAATCTGCAAAAGAGGAATGATTTTTTCTTTATTACTGTCACAGGAACCCATACATCCAGAAAACGAGGCCATGTCCACGCCAGCAGATTGAGAGCCAGAGTGTAGAGGGTATTCACCCTAAATCTCTATGCGTTTCTCCACTGGCTCAAAATCGATCTGGAGGAGCTTGTTCTTAATCTGCTGAATAATGATCCTTGTATTGGCAGGTCTCACGCATATTACAGTAGTCGCATGTGCTGCCTTTGGACAGCACGTTTTCCCCTATTCCAATAACCATGGTCAACGATTTGCGCGGTACCATGACGTAACTGGGGGTTAGTTTTACGCCAACCTGGTCAACATCCAGCAGCTTAAAGATCTGCGGTTGACCCTGATCCACGGGCCAATCGATCATCCCAGGGCTGAGCGGGATGGTCGTTTGGTAGCCCTTTTCCAGGGCTTGAACTTCAAACTGGTTGCAGATCATATTCGCCAAAACTTCGACTGCGGCAGAGCCAACCCCTTCAAGGGCTAACCCATCGACGATATTGGTGGCCGATAATTCGGATGATTGTACTTCCAAAGTTTCACCGATCGTACATAAAATGACAACGACACGCCTCGCTGGAGCCAGATGCTGCGCGATCAACTTGCCCTTCAATGTCCCGCCCCCTGCGAGATTTAGTTGTTCGTGACGAATGTCTTTTGACTCAAATTTCTGGAAGAGAACCCTAGGCTCAAGCAGGGGTAGTCCTTCTTCAAGGGCATGCTGAGCAATATCAACCAGCCGTTGACTGCGCTTGCGAATAATAACCGGATCAGCTCCCTGGGCGCGTAAAACCTGGTCAACGTCGACCGTCAGTTCGAAATCTTGCAGCAATGGCATGATCAGGATTTTTCCAATATTTTCTCACTCGACCGGTAGTAGGTAATATAGCGCCGGCTGAAATCGTCGCGGCCTAATAAGAGGTCAACAGCCCGGATGATCCTGCCCAACTTGACCGGGTCGGTGATCACACAGCTCGCCCCAGCTTTTGCGGCGATAGCCAGGAAAGCCTGGTTTATGGTGTGGCGATCCGGAAGTCCAAAGGATACGTTGCTTGCACCCAGGTTGATATTGACCCCAAATTCTTGCCGGATGAGTTCAATAGACATAAGAGTCACTACCCCAGCCATTTGATCGGCACCGATCGTCAGAACAAGCGGGTCAATGACCACATCCTCGCTAGGGATGCCAATTTTGGCGGCCCGTTCCAGGATCTTACCCGCGATGGCGGTGCGCGTCTCAGGGTCGTTGGGGATGCCGTTATCGTCCATAGTAAGGCCAATCACTGCTGCTCCATACTCCTTGACGATGGGGAGCACGGTGTTGAGGGAGACCTCTTCCCCATTAACTGAATTAACCAATGGTTTACCCGGGCATACGGCCAGAGCGGCAGCAATAGCTTCTGGGTTGGCAGAATCCAAACACAAGGGGACATCTACAGCGGAGGCAACGGTTTTGACCACCTCGGGCAGCAAGGCGACCTCATCTTCACCAGGAACACCCACATTTACATCTAATATATCCGCCCCTGCTTCGACTTGGGTAAGTGCCAGGGATTTTATATAGTCAAAGTCGCGTTCTTTAATCAGGCGGCTGAGTTTTTTCCGTCCGGTAGGATTGATTTTCTCCCCGATCATGGTTACAGGGCCATTGGTGTCAATGGATAATTCTTTGGTCTCGCTTCTGAGTAGTGTTTGCATTTTCCTCTTATCCTTTTTTCAAGGTTTTCAAATAGTCTACAGATCGAGCTGGCGATCAGGTTCAACGCAGGGATTATATTCTAGAATTGCACAAATAGGGAATGGAAAGTGGATTTTGTGATGAAAAAGATGGTAGCATAACAAATAACCGTCAGCGGAAACTGCCATAGATGGTTACGATGTATAATTTACTTAACTCAGGGTGTGGCTTACCCTCCCACCTGCTGGTGGCGCGTTTATATCGACATTTATCTATATAGGCGAAAGGATTTTAAAATGGCTACATTATTAGTACGTAACGCCTCGCTCCTGGCGACGTTTGATGACCAGGAGAGGGAGATACAGGAAGGTGGTCTTTTCATCAAGGATGGATTTATCGAAAAAATCGGACCGACGCGCGAGTTGCCAGATGGAGCAGATGAGGTGCTCGACCTGGCGGGTCACCTGGTTCTTCCTGGCTTGATCAATACACATCACCATTTCTACCAGACGTTAACCCGAGCAGTTCCTGCAGCCCAGGATGCCAACCTTTTTAACTGGTTGGTGGCCCTCTACCCGATCTGGGCTCGCATGCAGCCGGAAGATATCTATATATCAACCATCACTGCCCTGGCAGAATTAGCACTCTCCGGATGTACAACTGCTTCAGACCATCTTTATATCTTCCCCAACGGATCGCGTTTGGACGATCAAATCCGGGCCGGGCTGGATATCGGCTTGCGCCTGCACGCCAGCAGGGGATCGATGAGCCTGGGAGAAAGCCAGGGAGGGCTTCCACCGGATAGTGTCGTAGAAGACGAAGAGTTTATCCTCAAGGATAGTCAGCGTTTGATTGAAGAGTATCATGATCCCAAACCAGGTTCTGTGACTCAAATCGTCCTGGCTCCCTGTTCGCCTTTCAGCATCACCGGAGACTTGATGAAAGAGAGCGCTGCCCTGGCGAGGCAATATGGAGTTCGGCTGCATACTCATCTGGCGGAAACCGAGGACGAAGAGCAATTCTGCATCGAGTTGTTCGGTCACCGCCCGGTAGCCTATATGGAGGCGGTTAATTGGATTGGGCCTGATGTTTGGTTCGCCCATTCAGTCCATATGAATGAAAGTGAGATAGGTCTTTATGCTGAGTCCGGTTGCGGTGTGGCACATTGCCCCAATTCAAATATGCGCCTGGCATCGGGTATTGCTCCCATCCTCAAAATGCTCACAGCGGGTGTAAACGTTGGTTTAGGTGTGGATGGCTCCGCCAGCAATGATGGCTCTAATATGATCGAAGAGGTGCGGCAGGCGATGTTGCTCTCGCGCTTGGGGGCAGGTTTGGAAGGGGCTTCTCTGTCGACAGATGAGGCCTCGCCTTTGATGACTGCCCGGCAGGCGCTCAGGATGGCAACATGTGGTGGTGCGGCAGTTCTCGGTCGCAATGATATCGGCTCGCTTGAAGTCGGGAAATGTGGAGATTTCTTCGCGGTGAACCTGCAGCAGCTCAATTTTGCTGGCGCTCTGCATGATCCCCTGGCTGCGCTTGCCTTCTGTGCGCCAGTAAAAGTAGATTACACCGTGGTCGGGGGCAGGCTTATTGTAAAAGAGGGCCAACTCCAGACGGTCGAACTCCAACCGCATATCGAAAAACACAACCAGCGCGCCAAAAGGCTGTTGATGTAATCCAAATGGGGAACCGAGTCAATGGCAAACCATTCGATCAGGTCTATGATTTGGATACATTGGAGCCAACCCAAGAGCGGCAAAGGGTATTTGAGAGAGCATGCTATAATATCGAGGCTTTGATACGCAATGGACTACCTTAAAACTTCACTTGCACAAAAGTGGTTGCAGGTTCGTTCGAAACTCGTTTGACGGCCTGTTCGGCCCATGGCTCCTGACTCTTTACGAACCCCTCACCAACGTGGATGTCGGGTTTGTTTATATGTAGCGAGTTTTACCCGAAGGTGGGCTGGCATGCTCACCCGTAAAAAAATTAAGTCAATAACAATTTCATCAAGGAGATATGTATGAACTCTGAAAACTCATTTATTCTTCGCCCCCTACGTGATGATGATGTGCCAGAGTATGCAGACTTGCTGTTTAGTGCATTTAATGCCTGGTGGTGGAAGCATGGATTGTGTAAGGACTTCTATGACTGTAAACCCATCGATGTGTCGATTTTCTATAAAATCTACAATGATATGTCGCCAGGCTGCAGTATAGCTGCTTTTCACAAAGATACCGGGAGAATGATGGGAGCCTGTTACTATCACCCGCGTGAGTATCATGTCTCGCTGGGTATTATGAGCGTCCATCCGAATTATGGTGGGCAAGGGGTTGGACGTGCTATGGTTGATTACATCCTGAACTACACAAGGGAAAATAACT
>DAOVXM010000099.1 GCA_030636125.1 Chloroflexota bacterium
GATAGAAGCGCGCCGCGAGATCGACACCAAGCTTGAAGCTGCGCGGCTTTCTCTTAGAGCTTCCTGGACCTGGAGGGGTAACGCTTTGGAGGCCGGTGAATCTGCTGCTTTTATTAGCGCCGAATGGCGCCAGGCGGTTGATTTGTTTCGAGAGCGGATTGAAAAAATCAACCAGCGTATCTTCTCTTACAATTTAGAAGTGCCCTCCCAGCGTTTCCAACTACCTCAAAAGGATGTTCAGCGCGAGTTGGAATTGACCATCATGCCTCCCTCTGATAAACTACCGGGTGGTAACATGTGATTGATCCGCGAAACCCCCAGAATTCTTATGGCACAAGCGCTTTATCGGAAATGGCGACCCCTTAACTGGGATCAAGTTGTCGGACAGGGACATGTTGTGCAGACCTTGCGCAACTCCGTGGTTGCTGAGCGCGTCGCTCATGCCTATCTGTTCGCTGGCCCTCGCGGAACGGGTAAAACCACCACTGCCCGCTTACTGGCTAAGGCTGTGAACTGTCTTGATGATGAGGTTTCTGCCCGGCCTTGTAACCAATGCGACCACTGTCAGGCGGTCAACCAGGCTCGTTTTCTGGATCTGATAGAGATAGACGCAGCTTCGAATACGAGTGTGGATGATGTGCGCGACCTGCGCGAGAAAATTAACTTCTCTCCAAACCAGGGTCGCTATAAGGTTTATATTATTGATGAAGTGCATATGCTCTCTACCGCAGCATTTAATGCCCTGCTGAACACCCTGGAAGAGCCCCCCTCCCATGCAATTTTCATTTTGGCGACGACCGAGATTCATAAAATACCCGCAACGGTGCTCTCACGCTGCCAACGTCACGAGTTCAGGCGGATTCCAGTCAACATTATCATCACCCAGCTAAATCAGATTGCTGCGGATGAGCATATTCGTGTAGATGATCCGGCCTTGCTCTTAGTAGCTCGTCAGTCTACTGGTTCTATGCGTGATGCGATCTCATTACTTGATCAGCTTGCCTCTACAGGTGAAGAGATCACATTGGATTTGGCACAAAATGTCCTGGGCACTGCCGCCAGCCAATCCGTGCTCAACCTTATCGATGCTATTCTAGAGCAGGATGCCGCCGTCGGTTTGGATAATATCCATCGTACGCTCGATGCAGGCAGTGATCCTCGTCAGTTCGGGCGTCAGATTGTTGATTATCTGCGCAATTTACTATTGGTGCGGATGGGTAATGCAACCCAGTTAGATGCCACTGCCGAATTGCGAGCGCAAATCGCCAGGCATGCCCAGGGTTTTGAGGTAGCTGGGTTGTTAAGTGTTATCCGGACCTTCAACCATGCCGCGAATGACGCTCGCAGCGCCTGGCAACCAGCCCTTCCGCTTGAAATGGCGTTCATCGAATCAATGAAAACCACCGCTTCCGAATCGGTAGAAAGTGCCCCTATTAAGGAAGAGGTGCAGAAACCAAAAACGGTGCAAACTGTAAAGGAAGCGCCGTCAGAAGAGCTGCAAAAGACGCTCGCGCCTGAGGCTGAAGTTAGGCAAGCAGATCAAAGTGAGGCGGACTCCGCTGAAGGTGCTGTTACGCTTAAGCTTGTGAGGGATAATTGGGAGAGTTTATTGGGGACGATTCGGCAGCAAAACCCCCAAACTGAAGCTTTGCTCCGTTCCAGTCGGCTACTTGGTGTAAAAAATGGTGCGGTTTACTTCGGTTTCTCTGAAGTGCTTAAAACCAGGATGGAGAAGAGTGAGAACATGGAAATCGCTCTTCAGGTTTTCCAAGAGGTACTCAAAGCCGAGGTTCCCATCCGCTGTGTTGTCTCGACGGGTCAAGCCGGCAAACTACCCCCGGATGTGGATGGTGATGGTATGGTAGCGGCTGCTTTGCGGGATTTGGGTGGAGAAATTGTCGATATACAATAATATGACTCTCCTGGAAAATGTAGCATTTCAAGCAGAGAAACTTCTCCTTGCTGTGGTTATTTTTTCAATGAAGTATTGATATAGAAAATTGGAGGACGATATGGCAAAAAGATCCAAGGGTAAAGGTCCTAAGAACCCTTTGGGCATGATGGGACAATTACAACAATTGCAGGAACAGCTGGCGACCACTCAGGCAGCCTTGGCGGAGGAGACCGTCACTGCCACAGTTGGTGGGGGTGTGGTGTCTGTCACCATGACCGGTGATCAGCGCTGTCTGGGGGTTGAAATTGACCCATCTCTCTTGGAAGAGGACGATATTGAGATTGTTCAAGACTTGATCCTGACTGCCTTTAATAGTGCGCTCGATAAATCTCGTGAACTGGCGACTGAACGGCTCGGCCCTTTAACCAGTGGATTGCCCTTCTAACTTTCTATAAATGGTACTTCCAGAACCTATTCAAAACTTGGTTGACTCCTTTTCACGCTTGCCGGGTATCGGCCCAAAAACAGCCTCCCGGCTTGCATTTTACCTGTTGCGCGCCCCGGATGACCTCAGCCGGGACCTGGCTGAAGCCTTACAAAGCATTAAGACCAGCATTATCCATTGCCCGACCTGCTTTAATATCACCGAAGCCGGCAGGGCCGAGTGTGAAATTTGTGCCAGCCCTGAGCGAGACGGCACCGTGTTGTGTGTTGTTGAAGAACCCCTGGATGTGATCGCGCTGGAGCGCACCTTTGGCTTTCAGGGTCGTTATCATGTGCTCGATGGTGTTCTGTCTCCAATTGAGGGGGTTGGTCCTGATGATCTGAAAATCCACGAGCTAATGGAGCGTTTGCAAACTGGCGACATCCAGGAGGTAATCCTGGCAACCAATCCAAGCATGGAAGGCGATGCGACTGCTATGTACTTGCACCAGCGCATTCTACCTTTAGGTGTACGAGTCACCCGACTTGCCCGGGGTCTGCCGGTAGGGGGTGACTTGGAGTACGCGGATGCCAACACTTTGTTACGCGCCCTGGCTGGACGCCAGGAGATGAGTTAGCTTCGCTTAGGGCTTTATTCCATCATTAAAACTGCTTGAAGTGAAGGGTGTGCATGGGGCGTTACCCCCCCCGCACACCCTTTTTCGATCCTCTCCTTACTCGACTGGGGAAGTCTGTTTTACCTCATGAAGATTTTTTAAGATTCCGACCACATGCTGTTTTCAGCCATTGACGTGTATGTGGAATCCTGATAGACTCCTGCCCCGCTGGAGTCAGAACTTTCAAACATATTAACCTTGCGGCATGTTATTGCCTCTGGTATAATGCCATTCGCTTTATAGCAGGTGTTTTCGCGCCGACGTAGCTCAGACGGCAGAGCAACCGCCTTGTAAGTGGTAGGTCATGGGTTCGATTCCCATCGTCGGCTCCATTGATGGTTGGCGATCAGGGCTGACCGGTCGGATTTGATCTAAGCGGTCTTGATCTCGAGCCAACAACGGCTCAAGCGAATAACCCGGGCGGTTACCCAAGTGGCCAAAGGGGGCTGACTGTAAATCAGCTGGCAGACGCCTTCGGAGGTTCGAATCCTTCACCGCCCACTGGACCTGCGGCCAACAGATGTGGGAGCCATATCTGTTGGCGCGTAGCTACGAAACAGCAAGCCCTCATAGCTCAGTGGTAGAGCACGTTCTTGGTAAGAACGGGGTCATGGGTTCAAGTCCCATTGAGGGCTCTCGTTGCTGGAATTTTATAATATGAATTAGAAGGAGAAAGAGGAGTATGTCCAAGCAGAAATTTGAGCGCACTAAGCCGCATATGAATGTGGGGACGATGGGTCATATAGACCATGGGAAGACCACATTGACGGCTGCGATCACGAAATACTGTGCCATGTTAGGGTATGGGGATTACCGAGCGTTTGACTCGATAGACAATGCGCCGGAAGAGAAAGAGCGTGGGATCACGATCAACATAGCGCACGTGGAGTATGAGACGGACAACCGGCACTATGCGCATGTGGACATGCCTGGGCACCGGGATTACATCAAGAACATGATCACGGGAGCAGCGCAGGTAGATGGGGCGATCCTGGTGGTGGCAGCGCCGGATGGGCCGATGCCGCAGACGCGGGAGCACGTGCTGTTGGCGAGGCAGGTAGAAGTGCCAGCGATCGTGGTGTACCTGAACAAGGTGGACATGATGGATGATCCAGAGCTGTTGGAGCTGGTGGAGATGGAGCTGAGGGAGCTGTTGACGGAGTATAAGTTCCCAGGAGAAGAGACGCCGATCGTGATGGGAAGTGCGTTAGAGGCGTTGGAGAGCGATAGCACGGATCCGAATGCGCCGGAGTACGAGAGCATCAAGGAACTGCTGAGGGTGGTGGATGAATACATACCGGAGCCGGTGAGAGAAGTGGACAAGCCGTTCATGATGTCGGTGGAGGATGTGTTCTCGATCAAGGGGAGAGGCACGGTGGTGACGGGCCGGGTGGATCGAGGCAAGATCAAGGTAGGGGAGCCTGTGGACATCGTGGGCTTGAGAGAAAAGAGCATGAGTTCGGTGGTGACGGGAGTGGAGATGTTCCACAAGTCGTTGGACGAGGGGATGGCAGGGGATAATGCTGGATTGCTATTGCGCGGCATCGACCGGGATGAGGTGGAGCGGGGCATGGTGATCGCAGCGCCAGGGAGCATCACGCCGCACACGAAGTTCATGAGCGAGGTATACGTATTGAGGAAGGATGAGGGGGGGCGGCATAAGGCGTTCTTCACGGGATACCGGCCGCAGTTCTTCGTGCGCACGATGGACGTGACGGGGAACATAGCGCTGCCGGAAGGGGTAGAGATGGTGATGCCTGGAGACAGCGTGAACCTGGAAGTTGAGTTGATAGTGCCGGTGGCGTTGGAGCAGGGCTCTAATTTCGCTATTCGTGAAGGTGGCCTGACGGTTGGCGCCGGTGTGATCACGGAAATCTTGGAATAGGTGAGAAATGATGGCCAAGCAAAAAATTCGTATTCGTCTTAAGGCTTATGATCACCGGGTTCTAGACCAGTCAGCTGAGCGTATTGTTGAAACCGCAGAACGTACTGGTGCACGAGTTGTAGGTCCGGTACCTCTACCCACTCGTATTGAAAGGTTCACTGTCAGGCGATCTACTTTCATAGATAAAGACTCGCATGAGCACTTTGAAATTCGCACCCATAATCGTTTGATCGATGTGATGGAACCCGATTCGAAGACGATTGATATGTTGATGAGGTTAAACCTGCCTGCTGGTGTTGATATCGAAATTAAGATATAAAGTTTTGCTAAAGGATGTTAAGGGCAACCTAAGTTAAAGTTCTTTAGAAGGAATTGTGGCAGCGTAAGAGCGGCCCTGCACGCGAAAAACGACACTAGATTTTGCGACAGACCGGCTAACTGCGTTGCGGTCAGGGATGATGCAACAGAGCCCAAGTTGACAGTCCCGAATATCTATAAAGATTAGGAGAAAATTGAGATGTTGAAAGGGCTAATTGGCAAGAAAGTCGGTATGACCCAGATTTTCGACGACACCGGAGCGGCAGTACCGGTGACTATAATCGAAGCTGGGCCATGTTTTGTCACCCAGGTGCGTCGTCCTGGCCTGGATGGTTACGCAGCGGTGCAGTTGGGTTTTGAAGAAACTAAGCCAAAGCGTCTTACTTCCGGTCAGTTAGGGCACCTGAAGCGCTACGATCTGCCACCGTTGCGCTTCCTGCGTGAGTTCCGCTCGAAGGAGCCCGAGATACAGGAAGGTGATAAGCTAACAGTTGAAACTGTCTTTGAAATTGACGATTATGTCGATGTAGTCGGCACGAGCAAAGGTAAGGGCTTCGCTGGTGCCGTGAAGCGTTACCATTTTAGTGGCGGACCAAAGACGCATGGCCAATCAGATCGTCAAAGGGCACCTGGTTCCCGTGGTTCTGGAACAACACCAGGTCGTGTATATAAGGGTGCACGTAGCCCTGGGCATATGGGCCATGAACGCGTTACTGCCCAAAACCTTAAAGTGGTCTTGGTTGATGGTGAGCGCAACTTATTAGGTGTGCGTGGTGCGGTTCCGGGTCCCAAAGGTGGCATTGTAATGATCAAAGGTGTGAGGAAGACGTAGCCGGAGACTAAGTACGTTCAATTTCCGAGCTTTATCGTATTGGAGCGATGTAAATATGGAAGTAGAAGTCCTTAACATGAAGGGGAAGAAGGTCAGCAAACATGAATTGCCGACCAATATCTTTGAAGCCCCTATTCATATGGATCTGATGCATCAGGCTTATGTGAGGCAGATAGCGAACGCACGTCTGGGAACCCATAAGACAAAAAGCCGTAGCGAAGTATCAGGTGGCGGTCGGAAACCGTGGCGTCAAAAAGGCACGGGTCGCGCTCGACAAGGTTCGATCCGCTCACCTCAGTGGGTTGGTGGTGGAAAAGTGCATACACCACGGCCGCGAGACTACTCCAAGAAAATGCCTCGCAAGATGCGCCGAGCAGCTTTGCGTTCGGCTCTGTCTGTCAAGGCAGCTGATAGCGAGATTGTGGTTTTGGAAAAGTTAACGGTTAAGGAACCGAAAACATCTGAAATGGCTGGTTTATTAGATCGTTTGGTTGGTGATGCCAGTGTTCTAATCCTGGTGCCAGAGAAAAATGAGGATTATGAGTTGGTGGTCCGGTCGGCTAATAATTTGCCGGATGCCAAGACACTGTTGGCGAATTATTTGAACATCCGAGATATTTTGAGCTATGACAAAATAATTATGCCGCTCAAAGCGCTGGATGTAATAGAGTCTTACTTGGGATAGATGGGAAGTAGCTATGACGACTATTTATGATGTGTTGCGTCGCCCTTTAATTACAGAGAAATCGAATTACTTGAATAGCGACCTCCACCAATATGTGTTTGAGGTAGATTCGAAGGCTACCAAGGGTATGGTAAAAGATGCGGTTGAGACCATCTTTGACGTCAGCGTGTTGCGTGTAAATATTATGAACATGCCGGCAAAGCGTACACGGCGTCTGCGCAACCGACGAATGGCTGTGCGCCGAAGTGGTTTCAAGAAAGCGATAGTGACCTTGGCGCCTGAAGATAGCATAGATATATTTGAAGGGGTGAAGTGATGGCAGTAAAGAAATACAAGCCTACGAGCCCTGGTCGTCGAGGGATGACCGGATATACTTTTGAGGAAATTACCAAGAGCAAACCAGAGCGTTCGCTCATAAAACCCCTGCGTAAAAAAGGGGGCCGTAACGTCTATGGTCGTGTGACGGTCCGTCATCGAGGTGGTGGTCACCGGCGCCATATCCGTATTGTAGATTTCAAGCGGGATAAGCGCGGTATTCCAGCGCGGGTAGCGGCAATTGAATACGATCCAAATCGTACTGCTCGTTTGGCTCTGTTATTCTATGCCGATGGTGAGAAACGTTACATTATCGCACCTTTAGACCTACGTGTGGGTACTACGGTGATGGCAGGGCCGGACGCGGAAATTCGACCTGGGAATAGTTTGCCAATCGATAATATCCCAGTGGGAACGATGGTACACAATATTGAATTGAAGGTAGGGCGCGGAGGACAATTGGTGCGCGCAGCAGGTGGAGCGGCGCAGTTGTTGGCTAGAGAAGGTGAATATGCCCAAATACGCCTACCATCAGGCGAAATCCGACTTGTACGCCAGGAGTGCTACGCTACTATAGGTCAGATAGGTAACGTGGACCATGGCAATATTAAGTTAGGGAAAGCAGGACGTAAGCGTCATATAGGAATTCGACCTACGGTCCGCGGCTCTGCCATGTCTCCACGCGACCATCCCCATGGAGGTGGTGAGGGTCGTTCTCCTATCGGTATGCCAGGACCCAAAAGCCCATGGGGTAAGCCGACATTGGGTTATAAAACGCGTCGCAATAAGTCGACCGATAAGTATATTGTTCGTCGTCGTGGAAAGAAGCGCCGCTAGAGATTTTTACGACACACCTGTGGACCTATGTTTCCAAGAGGTGTGCTGGAGATAGAACTATGGGACGTTCACTTAAAAAAGGGCCATATATTGCCCCGAAATTGCTCAAAAAAATAGAAACCATGAACGATCGTGGTGAAAAGAAGGTTATCCGCACTTGGAGCCGTGCCA
>DAOVXM010000113.1 GCA_030636125.1 Chloroflexota bacterium
AGCCAAGGGTCGACATCCAGATCCTGTGGAAGGTCCTCGGGAGCGTGTTTTCCATCTGGTCCATAGAAATTACGCACTCGGAGCCCCAATTCGGCGTTCTGGCGAACGGAAGCCCAAGGTAACAGACCATAATCCTGTAGGATCAAACCAGTGTGGGGTCGCGGACGGGTTAAAGGTTTACCGTCGATTAAAACTTGCCCCGAGGTTGGGAAGCGCAGACCAGCCAAGAGGTATAGTAATGTCGTTTTACCGCACCCAGAAGGCCCTAAGACGGCCCATGCCTCGCCATTCTTTGCTTTCCAGCTATAATCCTGGAAGATAGGCATACCTTGGGCATAGGCATAATGGAGGGATCTGAACTCAATCATGGAGGTCGGCGGGTTGGAGGTTGAGGGTGAGAGGCGATATCTCAACCTCCAGCCTGAAGCTAGCGTACCTTTAGGGCAAATACGCCTCGGTTACGGAATCTCCGTACGAAACATCTTTTTCAATATAACCTTTATCTTTTGCCCAGTTCAGGGCGTCTTCCCATTGAGCCTGGCTGGGCACGCTGGCGGTTGGATATGGTGGGATCTTAAACGTGCCCATCAAGGGCGCAGGGACCAGTTTTTTCTCGGTGAGCAAGTCGTCCCACTTGGTGGGATCTGCATTGATTGTGACAGTAGCTTCTTCGATCGCAGCTAGGAAATTGCGCATGGCTTGTGGATGTTCTTCGATGACCGGCTTGCGGAAAGAAATCGTGCTGTAGCCAAACTCGGGGTGCTTAGAATCATCCAGTACGACGACTGCGCCACCCTGGACAGCTAAAGATGCCAGGGGGTCAGGCAGCATGGCTGCATCTAATTCACCCGAGCTTAGTAAAGTCATCCGTTCGGGAATTTTAGGTACGGCGACGGTCTGGATTTCAGCCTGAGTGAAACCCTCGGCTTCGAGTAAGCGGTCGGTTAAGTATTCGATTACGGTGCCCTCAGAGATGCCAATTGCGACTCCCTTAAGATCTTCCACATTTGTTATACCACTTTGGCCAGAAGCCAGGATGAAGAATTGTGGAGAGGTGGGAGTAGCAGTGCGTGCAAAACGTACGATTTGGATTTGAGTCTCATCCTGGTTATAGAACAAAGTCGATACCGTTTCGTTTATCATGCCATCAGCTTGTCCCGCAGTGATAACCTGATCTCGTTCTGCAGCAGAGGCTACCGGGATGAATTCAACTTCAACGTTATGTTCCTTGAACAGGCCTTCTTGTTGAGCTACATACATAGGCAGCGCGTCCAGGATTGGGAGTACAGCGATTTTTAAGGATACTGGTTCATCAGGAGCTTCTGTTGGTGTAGCACCCGGTGAGCAGGCTCCCAACGTCACGCTTAAGATAATGACCATGGCGGTCAAGGTAAGTAAGTACCGATAAGTTTTCATTATGAAGATTTTCTCCTTGGCGATTATTTCAAATTTTTATTTTATTCCAAATTTTATCTATCCTCGCTTTTATTTCCGGATCCATGCGAGCTACTTCAGGCCATGAGCGAGTGTAGCCTTCCTCAGGAAGTTTGGCGGTTGCATCGACTCCAATTTTTCCTCCATATGAGTGGCTGTAAGATGCATGGTCTAAGTGATCTACTGGGCCCTTGGTTATGATCACGTCCTGCGACCAGTCCACATTGCCTAGCGTTTGCCAGGAAACCTGAGAGAGGTCCTGCACATCTACCCAATCATCTAGGACCACGATCGTTTTAGCCAGGGACATCAGTGCCAACCCCCACAGGCCGAAGATAACCTTGCGCGCATGGCCTGGATAACGCTTTTTAATGGATACAAGCACCAGGTTGTGGAATACACCTTCAGCGGGCATGTTTACATCCACAATTTCAGGTAGAAACAAGCGCATCAGTGGCAGGAAGAGACGCTCAGTGGCTTTGCCCATCCAGGCATCTTCCATTGGTGGAACACCTACTATGGTTGTTGGGTAGACCGGATCTATGCGATGAGTGATCGCGGTCACGTGAAAAACTGGGAATGACTCAATCGGTGTATAGTACCCGGTATGGTCACCAAAGGGTCCCTCCGGCTGGTGGTCGTTTGGGTCAACGTAACCTTCGATAACGATTTCGGCATGGGCAGGCACTTCCAGAGGTTGGGTAAGACAGTCGACGAACTCCACAGGGGCACCTCGCAAGTAGCCTGCCAACAGATATTCATCAATATTGGGAGGCAAAGGGGCGGATGCGCACCACATGCTGGCGGGATCACCACCTAGGACGATGGCTGCCGGGATGGTCTCTTTACGTTTGATACGTGCTACCCTCTCGTGCTCGGCGCCGCCCTTGTGGCGTTGCCAGTGAACCAATAAGGTACGCGAGTCAACAACTTGCAACCGGTACATGCCTACGTTGCGCACGCCACTCTCAGGATCGCGTGTGATCACCTGAGGCAATGTGATAAATCGACCGCCGTCCTCAGGCCAGCATTGCAGGATTGGTAGCATATCCAGGGTGGGATTATCTTTGTGAACGACTGCTTGGACTGGCGCCTTTTTCACCTTTTTGGGACCGATTCCGATGGACTTAAGCACTCCCCAAACTTGGCGACCACGACCTACCATTTCTCCAAAACCTTGCGGAAGGTGAGGGTCGATGATCTGAGCCAGGTTATGGTTAAGCTGGTCTAGGTCATTCACACCCAGAGCCCACGCCATACGCTGGGCAGACCCGAAGGCGTTGATCAAGACCGGAATATCGTGATCTGGCATTTTCTCAAAGAGTAAAGCCTTATTTCCTTCAGGAGGACCTTTTATTACCCGGTCGGTGACCTCTGTTATCTCCAGGTGAGGAGAGATGGGTGTATTTATTCGTGCTAGTTGGCCTTGCTTTTCCAGCAAAGAGATAAAATCGTCTAAATTCTGCATCGAATTTTCTCAACTTGCAAAACAGTCAGATTATAGCATGATAGCTTGACACAATTTCGTCACTATGCTACATTTACTCTATTCTACCCCCAAAAATGAGTTGTCGTTGATGCTGGTTAAGGGATATGATATTTCGACCCAGCGTTCGTAGACTGTTTTTAAGTGGGTGATCGCAATTTACATCATTGACCAATTTATCTAACGACTTTGAAAATCCAAAACAGGTGTGCGTGGGGGCGTACACCCCCATGCACACCTGTTTTGCTATTCTCTTTGGGACAAGATGTGTGAATTAAGTTCTTATGAGAGCCTAGACAACAGAAGGAGTGATGTGCCTTGACAAAATCTCGTTCCCAACTGATAGTGGAGCGCTTGCGTGACTTACAAGCATCTTCACCTGATATAGAGGCCTCGGCAGTGGTAAGTGTGGATGGGTTGAGCATTGCTTCGGCGTTACCCCAAGGAATTGAGGAAGATCGCGTTTCAGCCATGTCGGCAGCAATGCTCTCCCTGGGAGAACGGATTGCCACAGAGCTCGGACGCGGCACATTGGAGCAAGTGTATATAAAGGGGGAAACTGGGTATGTGGTCTTGATGTCGATAGGTGAGGAAGCGGTTCTTACCGCACTGGCGCGTGAGCAGGCCAAGCTAGGATTGATTTTCCTCGACATGCGCCGAGCGGTTGAAGATCTCGCAAAACTTATCTAGCCGGTTTGGTTACAATGGACGCTATTCCTAAAAGTGGTTATTACTACGCAAACAAAATAGTGCTAATCACCTTGGAGGCTTTGGAAGATGTGATGGGAAAGAATGGCGTGAATGCCATTTTGAACTTAGCTCATCTACCTCACCTGATTGACAATTATCCTCCGAACAACCTTGGTCGTGAATTTGACTTTGCCGATTTTTCGGCGATAAATCTTGCTTTAGAGGAAATGTATGGACCGCGTGGCGGCCGCGGTTTAGCTCTACGTGCGGGTAGGGCTGCTTTTGAAGATGCATTGCGCGACTTCGGTGCCCTGGCTGGGGCTAGTGATTTGGCTTTCAAGATTTTGCCTCTCCATACCAAAATGCGCATTGGTATACCAGCCATGGCTAAGATATTCAGTCAGATTAGTGACCAGTATTCTACAGCCCAGGAAGCGGAGCAAGTGTTCATATACACCATTCATCGCTGCCCAGTGTGTTGGGGACGTATCGGTAGCGACCGACCGGTATGCTTTGTTGCGGCCGGTTTGCTCCAGGCAGGGTTAACCTGGCTTTCTGGAGGTAGAGACTTTCGTATCAACGAATCGAAATGTATTGCCATGGGAGATGAAGTGTGTGAATTTGTGATACCTAAAACCCCCAAAGATTGAGTCTGTGATCGTAAATAACTTGATTTATCAATTATTCTATTGACTCGGCATTCTCCTTGGATTGAATTAGAATTCAGCTGTGAAACTAACTGTTGTTATTCCAACTTATAATGAGGTAGAGAATTTACCTAAATTGGTCTCTGCTCTCTTTGCTTTGCCTCTACCCGGTTTGAATATCTTGGTTGTGGATGATAACAGCCCTGATGGTACTGGTCAGGTAGCAGAAGCACTGAGTGAGGCATATTCAAGGAGGCTCGCAGTTCACCATCGTCTGGGTAAATTAGGATTGGGTACAGCCTATATAACTGGTTTTAAGCTGGCGATTGAGGCAGGCGCTGAGGCGATCGCCCAAATGGACGCCGATTTTTCCCATCCACCTGAACTATTGCCACGACTTTATGAGATATTGGGTTCTTGCGCTATAGCTATGGGATCGCGCTATGTCCCTGGGGGTGGTGTGGATGAACGTTGGTCGTTATGGCGTAAAGGTCTCTCAGCATTTGGCAATCAATATGCCCGGGTGATCTTGGGGTTACCGGTGAAAGATGCTACTGGGGGGTATCGGGTATGGAGACGGGAAACTTTAATGGGAATGCCCTTAGAACGGGTACGCTCGAATGGTTACGCATTCCAGGTTGAAATGGCTTACCTGGCTTACCGATTGGGTTTCTCATTCCAGGAAGTGCCCTTTTACTTTGCAGACCGGCAATGGGGACAATCAAAGATGTCCTTCCGTATACAAAGGGAAGCCGCAATTCGAGTGTGGCAAATACGCTTTGAGTATCGCGGCATTGAGCCGCGACCGGTCGCAGCTCAATGTTAATTGTTCTTCAAGGGGGAGATTAGAGTACCAGTTAGGAAGTTTGATTTTTCACTTGCTGTGCCAACAAATTCCATTCATTCAAGTTTAGTGTTTCTGCTCTGCGGTTAGGGTCTATACCTGCACTACGCAAGTAGTTTTCGGTGTTATCCTTTGGCCAGGCCATACCCCCTGATAAGGCGTTGCGCAACGTCTTACGTTTCTGGCTAAAACCAGCCTTTGCCAATCGGAAGAAGGTTTCAATATTATGATCAGGTATTGCCGGGGTTGGATAAATATCTACCCGCACGATGGCTGAATCTACTTTCGGAGAGGGATAGAATGCACTGGCGGGTATTCTTGCTTTTACCTGGGGATGGCCGTAGACTTGCACACTCAGTGCAAGCAGGCTCATCCTGTTAGGCTTGGCGCAAATACGCTCGGCAACTTCGAGCTGTAAGGTGAGTATCATCCGTGTAGGGCGCTGGCGAGCCTCTAAAAGGTGGCGGATCAGGCTGGAGGTAATGTAGTAGGGGATATTGGCAACAACCAGATAGTCGTCCGACTCTATCAAGTGATCCGGATCGAAAGCCAGGATATCGCCCTTAACTATACGCACGTTTTGATAACAGGAAAGCACACTCTCCAAAGGATGGAGTAATCGCCCATCTAACTCAACGGCTACCACTGTCTTGGCTTTTTCTGCTAAATAGCGTGTTAGGCTTCCCAGGCCAGCCCCCACTTCTAGGATAGAAATCTCATTCGAAATTTCGGCGATCTCTATGATATTCTGCAACCAGGAGCTTTCGACCAGGAAATTCTGCCCTAGGCTTTTATCAGGATGGATGCCATATGATCTCAAGAGAGCGGGTACATTCAGAGGGGGAAGGGGTTCCGTCGATTGCATGAAGTTATGGACAGCTTGGCTTATCGGGTTCGTTCGGCCAAGTGCCTGCCATAAATTGGTCTACATAGTCGCGAATCACATCGAAATCGGCCTCTACGATATAAGTTGAATTCTTCTGAATGGGACTGTAGACCGTGCCGGATCCCAGGATCTCCTCAGGTAAGCTGGTGAAAATCAGGTTTTCTCGTTTGAGGTGAGGCGTTAGGCAAGCCAATTGACCGAGTTGCTCAGGGCTTAAGTCCGTAAGCACTGAATCTTGAAATGAGGCGATGATTTGGGGGATTTTGGGAAGGACCGCTGGGCTGGTGATTTTTTCTTTTAGAGCACAGAGTACCATGTTTTGGTGATCCATGCGTGTGAAATCATTATATTTTTTGCGGATACGGGCAAAACGCAATGCTTGATCCCCATTGAAATGCCGTTGCCCTGCATAAAAATACCCCATATCCTCAGTCTTGTTGTCGATGGGACGCCCGTCGACATCCGTTGGTAAGTAAAGATCAATTCCCCCAACCGCATCTACGATTTTTGAGAACGTGTACATATTAACTGCGCCATAGTGGTCCACCAGCAAGCCAAAGTTGCGTTCCAAGGTGCGAGCCAGCAGTCCGGGACCCGCTCCAGGACCATCGTAATAACCCATACCAGGCCCACCGTAGAAATATGTCTGGTTCAGTTTGCTATTTGAGATTATATTTCCGCTTGGAGATTGAATTCCTGGAGGTAATTCCACCCATAGATCACGAGGCACGGAAAGTACGGTAACTTTAGGAGTGACAAAATCCACACGGATAATGCGGATGACATCTGCCAGACCATAAAGATATTCAGAGCCGCTGTCCGCGCCCACGCCAAGGATCAACATGGTTGTTGGTCCGCCGCACAAGGGTTCAGGTGTTGCGGTGGGTATTATAGTGATGGTTGGGGGGAGGTTTGTGGCAATGATGCTGTTGTTTGATTCTGGCGTACTGGCTTGAGATACGGAGGTAGCCGAGATATCGGTTGATGTTGGTGTGGCTAGGATAGGTGTCCGTGTTGGCAGTTCTAGTCCCGGTCCTAGAGGTGTGGTCCACTGCTGTTTTGCTTTCGGATAAAATACCAGTCCGGCGATCACCAAGCTCACCACTAAGATACCTAATATGCTCAAGATAAGTTTTCGTTTTGAGGTCGGCATAACAATAAATTTCCTTAATGCGGTTGTGGGTAGAGGCAAGTTCCTCTGAAATCATCCATTTGAATCTGTCCACGGGTCTGACAAAATGTTTTTTGGATAATTTACAAGCAGTTGGTTACATCACATAACCGCTAAAATATAATAAGCTGCGCCGCAACAGGTGATTATATCACCACCCCTAGTAGATCACATTGGCTAATCCCAGAGAGCTATACTCGATCTTCCTAAGCATATTCAATTCAATGTACTGCAAATGCTGAGCATTAACCCAAGTTCTGGACCAGATTATTTACAGATTTGACAAACCTTGTCCTGGTTTTTCCTAAGGTATAATTTGCTCAGATATGTCTAAGCAGCCGATAAGGGTATCTGAGAATCACTCAGATCAGGTGATATGGTATATGAGTTGGAGAGCGTTGGGTTTTTTCGTTATCTCAGCGCTCTTGATCCTTTTCGCCTGGCTTTACA
>DAOVXM010000438.1 GCA_030636125.1 Chloroflexota bacterium
CAGGATGACGGCTTTGGCAACCCGGTTAACGACTGGGATAAGCACATCAGCTTTGCCGGTTTTTTCCTCTGTAGCTATTTTTTCACGGTACCAGTCACTCGAGAATTCAACCAATTTCCATAGAACCGAAAGAATAATCCACACATACAGCACGAAGTAAATACGATCTAACCACTCTTTAAATTCCACACTCAGGAAAACCAACCGGGTGGTGGCAAATTGAGCTGCTACCATCCCCATAAGCCACATCACTTGGCTTTTGATTGCCCTCAGAAATGCATCATCATATTCTATTGTTGTGCGTTTTACGATCCGGCGCAGGACCCACATAACCAACCGACCCCCGAAGTAAGCTCCAAGGAGTACGATTAGCGCTGAGAGGCCTAAGTTGATCCAATCCTCAATACTTAAACCCAAAAAGTATATATCGTCAGCACCGGTGGCTTCGGCAATAGCCGACACCACTTCATCTATCGGTCCCGGGGTTGCTGTGGGTGCAAGTGTGGGCGTTACGATGATTTGTTCTTCGCTTTCCGCCTCACCCTCATCTTGGCTGGCACTTGTCGCGCTGGGTTCTGGTGTATAAGTTGCTGTGGGCTCAAGCGTATATGTAGCCGCAGGTTCTGTTGTCCCCGTGGTTGTTGTCCCGCTGCAAGCAGAACAGACAGCGAGTATCAGAGCTGCTAGTGCGATGATCAGAAAGTAATCAAGTTTTTTCACCATATCTAATAGGGAATCCCTTCCTCCAGTTCACTCCACCGATGGAGAAGCCCGAAAACAGGTCTGTATGGGGGTGTACGCCCGCACGCACACCTGCTGTCAGTTATATCATCCAGTCACTCACTTAATACAATATATATCACATCGTAATAAACTGTGGTAAGACCCTCAAAACCCGAGTCCGTCCCCACAATAAACCAAAGTACACCACGATCATCTGTGCTCACTTCAAAGGGTCTATCTTTATTATCCAGCGTTTTTATGGCGTATTCTTCTCCAGTAGCCGTTTCTGGGTCAAGATTCAGATTGGCGAGATTCCCCAGGTTGATCATATCTTCGCCCTCTGAAGCCTGGTTGCCTTTATCAATATTCACCCTTAACCAGCCATCGGCGTCTTCAACCACCTCTGGCTCGACCACAGTCGCCCCGGCTTTGACATATACACTTTCCCCAGGTGATCCGCCAATACCCATCATCCCTTCGGGGATATTGGTCGCCAGGTCGATCGTGAAGACCGCATGATAGGTCGTATTCGGTTGTAGGCCATCTACCTGTAGCTTGAGGAACATGAACAGATCGTCGCTGCGGTTGTGCCCTTGCATATAGATACCATAACCTTCTAAATCGGGGGGCAGTTCCCGCCATTCGGCTTCCAGTTGATAAAGCTCCTCATCGTAATCCACCGGGAGATCGGCGAAACCTGTGATCCAACCTTCTTCATCCTGCTCGAATGTATATGTTAACTCAACCGGGGTGATAGGGGCTTCAGTTGGCGCTTCGGTAGCTGCCTCGGTTGGCTCAAGGGTTGCTGTTTCGCTTGGTGCATCAGTGGGATATTCGGTCATCTCCATCTCGGTTGGCTCCAAAGGGACATCCTCTGGCGTGGCCTGCTGACCACCGAAAATCGTCAACACAAGCAAGGCCAACAAGATGACAGCGGCTATAACAATAATCGCGGTCCAGACTCGCTTGTCCTGGGAGCCATTTTCCTGCGGTGCCCCTTCTGGGCTGGTTATTTCGTCAGGTTCCTTAGTATCCACTTTCTACTCCTTCACATCACAGCTAACTTCCGGTCATAATCCTCCACCAGTTCATACACCCGACTCAAAGCATTATCATAACTTATTAAACGCCTTGAAAAATTATTCGCGGTTTTCAGAGCGATCTCCTCGTTTGACGCGCTTCCGTCCATCAATCCAAGGATAAAAAGATCTATCTCTCCCTGCTCATCACGCCTTGGTTTACGCTCATTCACTAGTGCAGTTGGGCCTAAATGCATCGGTGGTTTTTGTTGTCTCCTGCCCAACTGCTTAAAGTGTTGCGCCATTATTACCAAACTATCGAGTCACTTTCGCCGCGCAACACTAGATGATTATGAATATTATCTAGGTGACCAGTCCGAATTGAATGTATAAATCGGTACTTCTCACCGGTACGCCATCTCTTAATTGTAACATCCCATAGCCAGGTCGAAGCATTGTCGCTCATATGAATCTCTACATTTACGGTATCACCAACCTCTAGCTGCACGGGATCTTCTATAGGCTAATAAAGATTATAAATAATGCCATAAATTACGAATGGGTTTTTTCCATCTTACGATGCTTTATCCCTCAAGAAATACCCTAATGCCACACCAGCTCCACCAGACAGTAAGCCCACCGCCAGGAAGGTATCTCGCCAGAACCGCTCCGGGAAGAGCCGAATTAAAGTATCGCTGAACAAGAAGGTCCAGGTAACCGGATCGAAGAACACATTATGGAAAGCCACAAATATGATTCCAAAAGCGGCCACGACAAACAAGAGGATCGAGGCAATCATTATCACCGTCAGCCAACCCCCTCGCGCTAATCCCTGGCGAAAATCCATCCGCCAATCTCCCCACCAGGACCACACTCCCAATAATATTAAAACAGCCATACTGATATACAAAACCCATAAGGTGGCTTTTACCACGTTCTTGACATCTTCCATATGCCCCAGCTCGCGATCGTTATAAAGCTTTGTACAATCGTCCATAAATTGACACGTTGGGGGTGGGGCGCTTTCCCCTTCGGGGAAACGCAGATCACCCAAAAATGATATATCCTCTGAGTTATGCAGATAATCCAGGGCGATCCCAGACCAGTACAGGCGCTCTTCTTTCGTGAATCCATAACGGTCAACTGGAAATCCAGGTGTGCTGTATTCAACGATCAAAAAAACTGGGGTCATTAATATACGCACCGCGGCTAACACCAATACAATCGGTACGAGTAAGGTGACAATCCAGGATAGAATTTGCCGTATGCTATGGGACATTATTGTAAATCCTCCAGATCGCCACGCAGGACGAAATTTAAAACCATATTGTTGGTGATCCATTCGATAGGTGCCAGGTCATCCGTAAAGACGACAGTGCTCTTCGGTGTGGGTTGTTGGTAAGCCACTGCCAGTTCGATCGCCTTGATCAACATTGGTTGCACATCCGGTCGTGTATACAGAGAGAGCAAATTGGCATACAGATTCTCGATCCCAGTGGGCTGAACGGTGGCATAAATAACCGAGTTGAAAGTGTTGGGTACGTCCATGACATAAACCGACGGGAAGATGGTGCTGATCGTGCCCACCAGCCCATCGATCAATTGCCGATCCTTGGGTGCACGCCCTACATTAATTACCATCACGCCATCATCTGTCAGCCGTTCGCGAACAATCTCGAAAAATTC
>DAOVXM010000487.1 GCA_030636125.1 Chloroflexota bacterium
CCACCGCCAACCAGAAACCGCGCGCGCCCGGCACCGGGCCGATCATTGGGTTGCAATCGGGTGAGTAAGTGCCGGGGTGGTTCACCAGGGTGATGATCTCAGCCTGCTCCAGGAATGGAATGCGGCGGATTGCGCCTTCCAACAAGTGTTCGAATCGATCGAAGTCGGGGGGTAGCGTCTGCCCGCTGTGATCCCAGGGGACACCGTCAAGCCAGCGAGAGGATGGGTTGGGCTCGTAACCGCCAATCACTAATCCTCCGGCCTCCTCGCGCATATAAACCAGGTTGTCTGGATCACGTAGGCAGGGCGTATCATGTGTGAACTCGCGATTAGGCACTGCTTTTAAAGCGATATGCTGGTGATCGACCAGGGTTGTTGGCACCGGGATAGCGGCCATAGCAGCCACGCGCGACCCCCAAAGGCCGGCCGCGTTGACTACGATCTCAGTCCGGATCGGTCCTTGTTCGGTATTGACTTGTGTCACCTCGCCCCTGGGTGAAAGTTCGATGCCAGTCGCACGCACCCCGGTTTGTATTGTCGCCCCCATTTCGCGCACATGCCTGGCCATAGTGGTGGTTGTCATGTAGGGGTCAAGATGGCCATCGCGCGGCAGGTAGATCGCGCCGTACAGGTTCTCGCTGCTCATTTGGGGCATAATGCTGAGCGCCTCCGACGGCGAGATGATTTCGACATCCATCCCTAAGGCTTTGGCTCTGCTTACACTGCGCTGAAATTCTTTAAGCTGGTTTTCACTAGACGCAACTCGCAGGCTGCCAACATGATTAAAAAGCCCAAGTTCGCTGTACAGCTCAATACTATAGTTCCTGAAGCGCAATAAGGTTTCTGAGGTGGCAAATTGAGTGACAAGACCGGCTGCATGCCCGGTTGCCCCAGTCGCGATATCATCTTTTTCCAGCAGGATCAGGTCTGTCCAACCCAGCTTTGCCAGGTGATAAGCGATGTTAACCCCAAAGATACCCCCGCCGATGATTACGACTCTGGCTTGGTCTTTCATGAATAACTTATGAACTCCTTGGTTTACGTTGTGTGGAGATCCTTAGTGCTTTGTCAAGGATGAAAGTTGCCCTCAATTTCCAGGTTAATACATCCTTGACAAAGCTTAAAGTGTTGCGCCATTATTTCCAAACTATAGAGTCACTTTCGGCGCGCAACACAAGTTCTGTCAGTCGGTTTATATAGATCGTATCTGAGCCTGGTAGATGATCTGGATCGATTGGGCAAGCCTGTCAGACTGTGTCCGCATATTCCTCTGCGATGAGGATGTCAAAAGAGTGCGCAGTCAGGGATGCACGCGCGCTGGCGTCGAGCCCTCCGTCAGTGATAAGCCTGTGAATAAGATTTATAGGGGCGATTTCAAAGTTGGAAACCACTCCCCATTTACTGTGATCGGTGACGATATTTATTGGCCCCTGAGTGCGTTCTACCATCAAACGGACAACCTCTGCCTCAGCATTAGATGGCACAGTGCAACCGTGTTTAGGGCTGATGCCGTCAACACCAATAAAGGCTTTATCAGCGTAAACCTGGGAAAGGTTCTTTATAGCGTACCGGCCGGCAATTGAGAGCGATTTTGAATGGAATGTTCCTCCTAGCAGAATAAGCTCGAATCCAACTTTACCAATGTCCAGCGAAGCAATAAGGTTGTTGGTAATGATGGTGCCATCCAGGTCAGGTCGAATGTGGCGGATTACCTGGGTAGACGTCGTGCCGCTGTTTATGAAAACAATATCACCGTCTTCGATCAGGCTGGCTGCCAGCGCGCCGATTGCCCTTTTTTCTTTTGGATGACGTTGGGCACGCTTGTTATACTCTTGTTCGAGATTGAGCCGCTGGGAGAGAATCGCACCACCGTGGGTGCGCTCGATAATCCCATCTTTTTCCAACCACTCTAAGTCACGTCTAACGGTCGCTTCAGAAACGTCTAGCATCTCGCATAGATCTGCAGTAGCGACAATTTTGTTTGTCGCCAGATAGGCCTGGATGCGCTCGCGTCGTTGAGCTGGGATTAGCGGTTTACTCACTACATTGAGCCTTTTATGTTGCTGTTGCATCTGTGACGATAAATGAGGGTTTTGTAAAGACATTATAGCGAAATCTGTAAAAATGTGCAAGTTTTTGTTGTTTTTTGGTTATAATTTATAAAAACGAATATCTTCAGATATCCCTGTTTTTCTTCGTGATCTCTGCGCTCTCGGCGGTGAATCTGAAACTAACTGGGTAAGACCTATCATGAAAAGCTAGGTGAATTGCAAAAATGAAAACCCAGGCGACTGCGGAAATTGAATATATCCTACAGCATTATCAAATTGGGGAACTGGTTGGTTTCCAGAGGGATGAGCGGGGGTATATCAACACAAGCTACGCCATAGAAATTGAAATTCAGGGGGCCAGGAAGAAATACTTTCTCAGGAGATATAAACAAGGCATCAAGAAAGAAGAATTGCTGTTTGAACACTCGCTTATTGAGCACCTGATTGAGAGAGGATTTGATCTTGTGGCAAAACTCATCAAGACCAGGTCTGGAGATACCTATGTTCACCAGCGCTCAGGGGGAGAGGACGAAGAGGGGGTTTTTTACGCCATTTTTGAATTTCTCTTGGGAGACGATAAGTACACCTGGGTGAATCCTGACTTTGATGACGAAGAACTTAATAGCTCGGCTACTGTCCTGGCACAATTCCATAACGCGGCTTCCGACTTGATCCCCAAGGGTAGGAGATCTGAGCCTAAGATAATTAACCTGTTGCCAAGTATTTCCACGAATCTAGCCAGGTATGCGCAAGGGAGCAGGAATACCGCTTTTGATGCTTACCTGGTTGAACACCTTGATCTTATCCAGCGAAGTGTCTCCCGGGTAATAAA
>DAOVXM010000341.1 GCA_030636125.1 Chloroflexota bacterium
ACGTTCTGCTGGTGCAGTTCGAAGAGGGTCATATCCACTTCGAGAACATCGTCCTGGCCGGCGCGCATGGGGAAGATGGTCTCGCTGTCTGAATCGAGCTTGATGATGGTGCGGGCGACCGGTTTGGCAGCCTCGAAATCAGAAGCCGAATCGTCTCCGATCTCGACATACTTGGTAACGACTTCCATCGTGGCGGCGTCATCGACGTATTTAGCCACACTGGCGGCAGCGTTCCTGAGGGAAGAGGTAAAATCATTTGCCATTAGGTTTTCTCCTTTGTTCGTGGTTTAAAATATTAATTCTTTTTATCGCTGAACTCGGCGGCGAGGACGCCACCTGGAGCAGAGACAACGAATCAATTTGTCTCCTACAACGGGACCTTGGTGAGGTCTTTATATTTCTGAATATCAGCCATGATAGCTTTGACGAATTTCCAGGCAACCGGTAAGGCCAGCAGGGCGCCACCGGGAGCAGCGAGCAAAACGGCCAGTTTGACCGCGCTCTGGGTAGTGATGGTGACCGCGTGCAGAGCGATGTTGCGGGTGACTAAAGCCTGGTTGAGCGAGCGCCTGTGCAGCTGGTAGACTTCGTCTTTTATGCCGGTCGCCCAGTTTGTATCCATATCGCCGGTCCAGCTGACCACTGAGCGACCGAGGAGCTCACCTTCGATCTGAGTCTCCACCCAGGCGAAGTGAGTCACCAGGCGCAGCAGTTGGTTCATATCGGAACCAAACTGGTCAAATGCGCCTTCGATCTTGCTCCGGTCTTCACCGCCGATAGCGAAACTCACTTCAACCGCGGGCCTGTTGATCGTATCGATCAAGTCCAGAAGGTCGGCTTCCGGCTCAGGCATTGTAGCAACCTCGAATGAAATCCCGCCTGCGCCTGCAATCTGGGCCTGCTGGATCAAGTTATCGATCCTGTCCGGCACCGCGTTGAGTTCATCCAAGGAAACTTGCGTTAGCGCCTCGCTGTGGGTGAGCTCTGCCGCGGCGTCGTCAGGGTCGGCGGACAAGTCTTTTCGCCAGACCGGAATACCCTCATCTGAGGCGGCGTCCAAACCGAAGGATACCGCTGGCGTGTCCGTGCTGGGTTTGAACTGCCATTCCCCGAAGGCAGCTGGCAAAGGATCGGAGTCTTTATTCATCGCAGCATCTTACGTTAATCCTATCTCTGCCCTCCCCAGGGAGGAGGGTGCCGATTCAAGGTTTTATTAGATTAGTCAGACCGGTGACGGCGGATACAGCGGTCTTGACCAGTTCGGTCCGGCTGGCCTGGGCCTGCTGGAGCATCTCCATGTGGATCTTCCACAGGTCGGTGTCAACTTGACCATCGGTCTCCGGTACGACAGCCGCCGTATCGCCATCGATCTTGACATGGGTCAAAGCGCGCAGTTTTGCTCCGCTGAAGACACCATCTTTGTATTCAACGTTAGAAATGTCCTCGCTGACGTAGGTGGCTACTTCCAGGCTGGTGGCGTCTTCGAGTGCTTTGCCGAGAAACTCGGACAGCTTGGTGACCATCGTCTGCAGACCATCGCTCAAACTGGTGCCTGCTTTGCGGAAGGTATCACCCAGTCCATAATCGACAATGTAGTTGGGCTGGGCGGCGATGGGGACGGCGACCGGGACCGGCACAGGCACAGGCTGCGGGACCTCTTCCGGTGGTGGTGTGACAACATGTGGTCCGGATACCGGTGGGTCGCTGAGCAGCTCGGTGATGGCCGAGCGTTCGGCTTCAGGGCTGACTTCACCGGCGGCCATCATCCTCACGGCTGGATCGCCGATGATCATGTAATTACGGGCATCTTTATTAGCGGTCCATAAACCGGCCAGCTTGACCTCGTTCTGGGTTTCTGCGGTGGACTCATCGATCTCGGTGGTCAGGTCGGTAGAGAGCTCGGCGTAGCGAGAATTGAAGAATTCAAGGGCTGAGCCGATGGGGTGACCTTCGGCAAGTCTTGTGAGCGTGGATTCGAAGGTCACCAGATCCTGGCCGACTCCTTCCCACATGAAAGAGTATCCCCAGGCTCTTTCCACCTGCCCGACGACCGCCAGCGCGCCGCCCTTGGGATGGGAGAGCATGCTTTGGGGAAGCTTCGAGAGAAAAGCATTGGGTGCGATCTCCTTGGGGTCGACAAAAGCCCGGCGATGGAAATCATCCATGTGAGGTGTGCCCGCGCCGTAGCAGGCGAAGAAAAAGGAGAGCATACCTAGCAGGTTGGCGTCATTCCCCAGGTTTTCGGCAGAGTAATAAAATTCTTCGGGGATAGGACCTCGGTGTTCTTTCGGTCCCGGCCAATCCTGACATAGCAATGCTCCCTGGTGGGGGTACTGCCTGTCGTCACCATTGGGGAAGGCCATCCCGTGAGAAGCGGTGAAGAGCAAGGCGGGAGCCTGGGAGGCGTGCAAGAGCTGGTCGAGATCAGCCTGATGAGCCGCCTCTTTGACGCTGGTTTGCACCTGCCAGTCGGGGTAGTCTTGCTTAAGAAAGCCCGCCAGGGGGGAAAGCAGCTGCTCGGCGCTGAGCTGCGTGGCCGGATCGTCTTCGTTAGCCGGGCCGAAAAAAACCGCCTGGCGAGCGAGGGTGAATTCTCTTGTTTCCGATTCGACCACGCTGACCGCGTAGCGGTAGTAATCTTCAAGGTGATCGAAATGGATGCGCCCCATGGCATATTGGACATCCAACTGGTACTGGAACGAATAAGGGATTTCGTGCGGCGCACCGACGATGAGCAGGTAATAGGGTAATTTGTCCGGGTCGGCAGGTCCGGGCCCGCGACCGAACATTTTCAAGAAATCATTCTTGGATGCACCTGATTGGTAGCCGATCTCACCCGAGCATTCTTTGTAGTACTTCTCGTTCTCCTTCGTCGCCTGTTCACGACGGTGGTCTACCAAGGGTTTTAGCGCCTCTTTCAGCGCATCGAGCTGCTTAGTTTCCAAACTGCGAGGGAATATGATCCCCCAACCTGATTGGGAAAGGTCGGTGGGATCGGCGCCTGCCTTTATACCGAAATGTTCCACCTGCTGCTGGTCTAGCGATCTACGGATGGCGATGTCTCGTCTCTCATCCTTATCGAGCGGGATGCCGCGCGCTACCTTGGCCATCGCCTGCGGGGATTGGGGCGGCAGGTCATAATCCCCTGTAACGCCATTGATGCCGTTAAATATAAATTTAGCCATGCTTTACTCCTTTCACTTCGACTGTACAAATCCACGAACGGGACATGGATGGTGAAACTCCTTGTCCTCACCCATCTGGCCACTGCGTGCAGGTTGCCTGGTATTCTGGGAGTTTAACATATATTCTCCATTCTTCTTCGGACAGGTTCCTCTTCGCCAAATCACATGCCCGTATCTTCCATAGATCGAGGTTCAGATCCCATAAAATTACAGTTCCTGTCTGGCTGCCAGAAGCAAGGATCAGAGAATCTGGGCTGAAAGCCAAGGAGGTCACCGCGCCGCTTGCACCGGTGAATGCGTCTCCATAAAGGGATAAAGTGTTGACGTCTAGCATCAGTATATCTCCAATATTGTTCCCTGCAGCCAGCAAACTTCCTTCTGAGTCGAAAGCCAGGCTGGAGAAGCCCGATCCACTTGAATATTGTAATTCGGTATTTAATTCATAGCCGTTCCCATCTTCCTGGAGCCATAACATTATCTTTTGATCCTGAGTTCCAGAAGCGAGGAGAGGATCTTTTGGGCTGAATGCCAGGCTTGTCACCTTTCCAGTACTGCCTTCGAGTGTATCAAGCAAGGTTTTTGATGGGATGCTCCAGAGTTGGATTTCGCATTCCTCGTCCAGCTCAATTGATCTGCTGCATAACCCGGCAGCAAGCGTATTGTCATTTACATCGATCGCCAGACTGTATATGGGACCTGCACCTAAATCTAGATTCTCCGACTCTGTAAATGTGCCATCCGGTTGGGCTTCCCATATATCGATGGTGCTGTTCTCATACCCAAGAACCAAATTATTCCCATCAACGTTAATCGCGGCAGCTGTTGGTATCCCTGATGTTGAGAATAATTCCTCTTCACCCATATTTTCCATATCTTTAATTTGCGCCTGCCAAAGTGTAGAGTCGTTTGACTGACTTCCAACCATCAAGAGCTCTTGATTTGATAGAAACTCCAGACTTTTTAAACTGCCTTTGCCGTCGATGAAAAGATTACCAAGGGGTTGTTGTGTTGCGATTTCATATAACTTTACCTTTTG
>DAOVXM010000194.1 GCA_030636125.1 Chloroflexota bacterium
CAAGCATGCCTTGCTGCGTGAGGTCACTTACGAGAGCGTGTTGAAACGTTTACGCCGGATCTATCACGGCTTGGTTGCTGACTGGCTGATAAAGCAAAGTGGCGGCAGGTCTGTAGAGATTAGCGGCTTGATCGCTGACCACCTGGAGTTATCTAGCCGCAGGATTGAGGCGGCTGATTACTTTATCCAGGCTGCCCGCCAGGCTTCAGCCAGATATGCAAATAATGAAGCGACTAAATATTTCCAACGGGCGATTACCCTACTTCAAGGTTTGTCCGATGGTAACAGGCAAGATGAAGTAATTGCACACCTTAATGAAGAGATGGGTGATGTGCAAGGTTTGCTACAACAGAAATTGGATGCGCAAACGTCATACCAACGGGCGTTAGCTATTTTGCCCGATACAGAGGGTATTTGGCAGGCTAGACTCCATCGTAAGATCGGGAATTATTTCGAGGAGTATCAATCCCGGAAACATGCATATGATCTAGCAGAGAGCGCGCTGGGAGCAACACCTGCCAGGACGGAAACACAGTGGTGGCATGAATGGATTAATATTTATATTGAACGGATCTGGATTTGTTATGTATTTGTTCAAGTGGATGACTTCGTCGAGTTACGCGATAAAACACAACCGGTAATTGAAGAACAAGGCACACCAGCACAACATGCCAGGTTTCTGTCTGCATTAGTCGCTCACAACAATCTAAGCCATCGTTTTTCTGTAACGGAAGAATCAGTCATAAACAGTCGTGGAGCCCTAGAGATAATCCGCCAAACAGGAAACTTACGCTCAATTGCCGGCCATCAATTTGGTTTGGGTTTTAACTTATTGTTCGCTGGAGATCTACAGGCTGCTGAGGCAAATCTGTTGGCGGCCTTAGATTTGGGTAAAAAGGCGGGAGACGCCTGGGCACAAACGATATCTATGACTTATTTGGCTATTTGCTACCGGATGGGAGGTGACCTGTCTAAAGTTAGGCAATATGCAGAATTGGGTTTACAAATGGCTCTCACATCTAGGCTGAATTCTTATATCGGCATGGGAAAAGCGAATCTAGCCTGATTGGCCTTGAAAGGTCAGGAATATGATCAGGCAGAGGCAGGGTGTTTGGAAGCCCTGAATATACCAGCCCATATGAATAATCCCTTCAATTGGTGCGCCTTATTTCCACTAATACAAATAGCCGCATCAAATGGGGAACTGGATAGAGCAGTTGATTATCTAGCTCAGGTGATGGATCCTCTACAAATGCGACTACCCGATGAATTATCGCTTTCCGCTGAAGTAAGTATAGCTGCTTTGAAAGCCGGCCAAAAAGTGGATATACCTGCATCTCTTCACCGTACACTCGAGCTCGCCAAAGTGTATGGCTATCTTTAGTGATGTTGGTTTAATATTAAGCTACAATGTTCCAAGTAGCTACTTCGCTGCATCTTTTTCATTTTTATTAACCGAACTCACTTGAGGCATGGATAAGAAAGAATGGTGCATTTATGCATCATATAATTACTCGACGATGGACTCAACTCCTAAACGAACTTGGGATCGCAGGTGGGAGGCTTCTTCACCAGTGGATAGATCTGCCAGTGCATGCGCTTGTTACCTATAATCGCCTTCAAATTATACATATCCCATAAATGGAGTGGGAACCAAATACACCATCATGGCGTCTAATCTCCAGTGTACGCACTTTAGGGAAAGGAGATTCGGATGGCCAAGAAGATATTTATTTCTGCAGTTGTGGTGATCTTGTTATTCGCAAGTGTCGAGCTTATGGGTTTGTTTGGAAGGACTTACCGTGGATTGATCGATTTGGGTATTTACAAAAGCGCACGTGCGTCAGCCCTCCAGGACGAAACTCTGTTGACACCCACAGACCAAAGGCTCCAACCTGAGGATCCGGATTATGTAGAGGTGATCCAAAATACATCCGAAATGGTTTGGGATGAGAATGCTCAAAGACTGGCCGCTGAGTATGGCTTGCAAATCCTCAACGTCACCTGGGAGGATACCGGGCGGTATTACAACTCATCCGTCGGACCTAATATCTCTGATGTGACCATTCAAGTACAGCACCAAGATAGGCGTACAGGCGAGTACAATCTCACCTTGATGCCCGTCATACGCTACCCAAATTTTACTGACCTCACAGCGGATATCTCCCCCGATCAGTTTTACCTCTTGGTGGGCAACGAGAAGGGTGAGAGCTTAGAGCGTGTCAGCCTCAGGGAATATCTACATAACTTCCGGATCTACCTAAATGATTCCCAATCCTGGGCTGGGAGGGAAAACTCGTTGCTGGCGAAGCGGGATACGCATGTATTGGTCAGCGCCCAAGCGGCATTTCTACCAATTCCCGAGGGTGGTGTGGCCGAATTCAATCCAGTCATCTTCAATTACCAGTCTTATGCCGGTGACCCCGCCGTGCTGACGATCGTAGCTACGCGAGAGGGCACTAGCGCCACAGTTATTGATAATGTGCGCGATGCTTTTCCGGCTGGATTTTCGTGGGGCCAGCGTCTTTTCTTCAACCAGAATGGTGAGAGAGCCAGTTTCACTGGAGAGCGAATCAGCGATTTTGTCCCCGCGGATCGAGGGATGGTTGAGGTTGCGCCCGTGGCGGCTGGCGAGGTCGGTCTCAATATGGTGATGATCATTCAAGTCCCGCTTAAACAGAAAAATCCCATGCAGGAAGGGATGGTGCTTTTTGAGGCGGCGTCAGCACCTGCGATGGATGCCGAATTCGAGAAAAGTGATGTGGAGGCGGCAGTCATTGGACATGGTGCGGTGGAGGGACCCTTCACCGAAATCGATGGCTTGAGAATCGAGCGGGATGAGCGTTTCCCAATCAGAGTAACTGTGCAGTTCTACAAGGCTACTAGCAATGGGGTGGTCTCTGCGGAAGATTTGGTAGATATTGCTGATCAGATCAAACGTGTCTATGCCGATGCTGATTACGTTGGTAGCCTGGTGGTTGATTCAGGTAAAGATCGGCCAACGGAATACGATGGTCCCAAGATCGAACCCGAGGCCTGGTGGGAAAATTTCTGGAAACGTTTTGAAGGCAATACCAACTTGGATCGTTTCCAGGCTTATGAATTGCTCAATTCACTGAATGCTTATGCTCGCAGATGGGTTGGTATTCCGGAATGATAGGATTATACTTAACTACCATGAAAAGAATCTCGGTACTACTAATTTTACTGAGCGTTGTTCTCAGTGCATGCCAGCTACTTCCTCCTGAGGATTCACTTTCTATGGGCGAGTTGACGGCAGAATCTCCTGGTTCAGGTGATTTCAGCCAAAAGACAGCAGTATCGACTCGCCAACCGGAAAGCACCCTTACACCTTCAAAGGATGTGCTTAACGACGCTGAAGGAGCGCAGCAGACGCCAGTTTCAATCTCACTAGGGGATTTGTCGGAACCCAATACTGAGGATTTGAGCGATGCGCCTCGCCCCAAGGTGATCTGGGAGAAAGGCGCTGATGCGAAGATTGTTTCGGGGACATTATGTTGTGGCTATACATCCCCCTTAGTTCCGCTTAACTACATTCCCGCGGTGCAAATTTGGGGAGATGGGCATATTATCTGGGTAAAAAATCAAAATGATGGCTCTCGCCAAGTCCAGGAAGCCTGGTTGAGTCCTGAGGAGATGAAAACATCCCTGGGTGCGGTGGTGGATGCGGGTTTCTTTGGCATGCAAAGTAAATATAAAAATGCACTGGTAACCGATCTCCCTGAAAAATGCCTGGTGGTGAACTTAGCCGGTAATGAGAAACAGGTATGCGAGTACTATCAGGGCGCACCGCAGGAATTCCACGATCTGTATGGTTATTTTGCCAATGGAGTTGGTATGGATGGGAAAGTTTATGTACCAACGAGCGCATATCTTGTATCTTATCCTTTCTCTCTGGAGGCGAATGTCACCCAGGATGCTGTGGGTTTCATCTGGGATAGTGAATCGCTTGGATTATCATTATCAGGGGCAGTTGATCAGGGCTTGTGGGTTGAGGGACCCCCTCTCGAGTTAGCCTGGGAAATTGTCAACGCTAATCCGGGATTTATGGTCGTTCAGGACGGAGATCGTTACTACCAGATCTCGCTACAGATTCCCGGTATTAGTTGGGAAGAACCTCCCGCTCGATAAAAAATGAGGAAAACTACGAAAATGGGGAGGTGCGGGATAACCCCTTTCAGCTGTGTAGCACTTAATGTTAAAATAAAGCGCGCCAAACGGCGCGCTTAGGTTTATTAGGTGGCGACTTTGGCCTCGCTATCTTATTGAGGATCTTTCAACAGTAATAAAATCATCCTGAGAAAGATATTCGATGATACTTGCGGGACTGGAGCAGCTTGATGCTGTACACTTTCGGATTTCAACATTGTCCACATAGGCGCCCTCACTATATACGAGATTTTCATCGCTGTCGAACTCAAACGTTATCCAAACCTGCGATTCGCCTAAATAGGAGGACATATCGAAAGTCCCATCTAACCAACCCCCAGTTATTCCCGAACCACACATCAGATCCCAATATAAATTATCTGTTGATGCCCCCCAGCATAAATAATCAAAATTTTTCTCAGTATTCGCCCAGAATTTAAATTGCATTTCTGCTGCGGTCGCATCTGACAGACTAAAGGGGCCATAATCCATCCAGTTGATTACGTCAACAGGGTAATCGCTACCGCAAGAGAGCCCGGAACCGCTCGAGCCGCCCCCCACTGCCCAGGCGCTGTTACTACCCTCGTAAGGTCGGCAGGAGCGTTTGCCCCAATAGTAAGATCCTCCTGGCGGGTCACTCCCTAATGTCCAGTCTGTACCCGGAAAATCGCCTTCGAAATCTTCTTCTTTAATTATTGTCCAAGCACTTACAGTATCACTAATTGTGACCGTCCACACGCTACTCCAATCACTCCAAGTGTTAGATACATCTCCTGCCCGTACTTTCCAATTGTAGATATCATTGCTTAAGGGCGCTGCTGGCGTGTAACTGGTTGTTGGGGTGGTTTCATCTCGCTCAGGGCTTGAAAATTCCACATTATTGTCAATTAGGATCTGGTACTGTGTAGCGCCAGATGATGTGCTCCAAGTGAATGCTGGTGTGGTATTGGTTGTTGTTATTCCATTAGTGGGTGAAATCAGGGTTGGCACATCAGGCGGAGCTGAACCACCGGAATAATTCTTCATAATTAGCGGCAGATAAATCCCATATTCTAGATCGCTGCACGTTTGGGTTACTGTCCAGCCCATATCTTTAAACATACACAAAACAATTCCCCCAGGGTCGTGGACGGTCTCTCCGTGATCAACGCTGTAGGTCATAAGTGCGTGAGAGCTGCCATTAAATCCTTCATCGAGATGAGAGTAGCTCGAACCAGATTTCCAGGTCGCTGGCGCGTATAGCTCTACCCGTGCGCCAGAGTTGGCGTAATTTGCAGAGGGTGCGTCGAAGAAGATATTCTCGCTTTGCAGCTGGGTTGCCAGCTCAACCGTACCGCTCGTGTAGCTCAACAGCGCTGTGCCAGTGTTATTCTCGGTGTATCGATCGTAGATCAGAGGATAAGTATGAGGGCCGTGGGTTATTCCATAGTATCCCGATCCTCCGTCAACATCCATCGAGCCCAAAAAGCCCAGCCCGTGACCCAACTCATGCAAGACAACCGTAGCGAAACTGATCTTGGTTATGGGGGTAGATCCATCTGTACCGAAGTGCCAATCAGACCGCTCGCTATTGAAGGCTGCATTGATGTCTGCATCAGTTAGAGCCTGATCTGCCCCCGCCAACTTATTGGCAGTTGCCTGGGGGTACC
>DAOVXM010000375.1 GCA_030636125.1 Chloroflexota bacterium
AGACACCGACGTTTTAGAGCTTCACTTAGCTCCCGTGTATTGTTGCTGGTCAAGATAACTATGGGGTGATGAATCGCGCCTAGAGTACCTAACTCAGGGATGCTCACTTGAAAATCGCTAAGCACTTCCAATAGGAACGCCTCGAACTCAGCATCAGCCCTGTCTATCTCATCAATCAAGAGCACAGATGGCACATCATTGAGTATTGCTTTCAGCAATGGTCGCTGGAAGAGGAAACGCATCGAGAAGAAGACATCCTCCTCATCAGCCAAGCGGTCTGCAGCTTCTGTCAAGTCCGTAGTACCGGACAAGGTCTCTTGCAGTTTGTCGCGTAACAGTTGTGTATATAATAACTGTTTTGCATATTCCCACTCGTAGAGTGCCTTGGTTTCATCCAAACCCTCATAGCATTGCAAGCGGATCAACTCGCGATTGGTCGCGCCAGCGATCGCTTTAGCCAATTCTGTTTTACCAACGCCAGCTGGACCTTCCACCAAAAGCGGTTTTCTCAATTGCTGGCTTAAATACATAATGGTTGCGATTTCGTCGCTGGCAATATAATTTTGCCCACCTAATGCTTTTTTTAGTTCATCTGCAGAGTGGAAATCTCGCGTTTCAGTCATTCCACTGTTTCATGAATCTTCGGCATCTTTTTCAGGAGACCAATCAGGCGCGGCACGAAGAAGTGCTTCTCGCGAAACCCTATTCACACGACGACAGTGAGGGCATTTAACATCGTAATGCTGCAATCCCTCGGCAGTCATTGTATCTAGGGCATAGTGTACAGCTTCCTTGCCCACTGCAAAAGGTCTATGACAATTTTGACAACGGATTTGCATAATAACACTCTCCCATCAATAGTTTCAAAAGTTAACTTGTAGACCGTTATTTAAATGATACGCCAGAGTTTATTTTATTCGGATAAAGATTATAGACTTTTTATAGTATACAACATCAGTCCATATCGGTATAGACTTACCTATTACCGGTTATAATTATAAGAATGACAAAATATTATACTCGTACAGGAGATGATGGATTCACCGGTATACTTGGCGAAGGTCGGGTGCCAAAATATCACCCACGTCCCGAGGCAACTGGTCTCATTGATGAGACCACCGCAACGATCGGCATGGCTAGGGCAATCTGCCAATCGGATATTACTAGTCCATTGCTACTAAAAGTCCAACGGGATTTATACAACATGATGGCCGAGATTTCAGCCGCGCCAGAAAATGCAGCTAAGTTCCGGGTTATCGATGAAGAACGAGTCTCATGGCTTGAAAAACAAGTCGACTTTGTGGGATCGATCATCGAAACTCCTGAAGGTTTCATCGTCCCAGGCGATTCACAGGCTGGTGCAACACTGTCCCTTGCACGCACGATCGTTCGTCGTTCTGAACGTAACCTCGCAAAACTTCTGCATGATAACCAGATCGAAAATGTCGAATTGCTACGTTACCTAAATCGCTTATCTTCGTTATGCTTCGTTCTGGAACTCCTGGAGAATCAAGTCGCAGGGAAAAAATCGCACACATTGGCAAAAACTGGTGAGTGACAACCAGACAATCCTGGTCTAAATCATGTGGTTGTTCAAACATAAATAACTTATCCTTGTTTACCACGGATATTAAAATAATGGGTCAATCATCAGTGTAAGAAACAAAAAGGGCGCTCATAAGGCGCCCTTTCAATTTGATCTTTCGATAACACCTAATTAACCTCCAGAGGATGCCAGAGCATCATCAACAGCTGCTGCAATATCTTGATAAGACGGTACAAATCCTGGGGTTAATTGTTGACCATCAACAAATACGCTTGGTGTACCAGTAACTCCAGCTTGTTGACCGTCGGATTTATCTTGGGATATTTCTTCACGATATCGATTAGCCTGAAAACAGGAATCAAATCGGTCCATGTCCAACCCTAAAGCTTCGGCAAAGGCGACCAATCTTTTATCGCTGAAGGCACCCCTGTTTTCGCCATCCCAATTCGCAAATAACATATCGTGATAATCCCAAAAGCGTTCCTGCTCTGCAGCACACATACTAGCATTGGCAGATTGTTGTGACTCATTCGAAGCAACCCGCTCATCTAAGAATGGGAATTGGCGAAAGACATAGCGCACCTTACCTGGTACAACATAGTTTTCTACTATAAGAGGTTCCACTTCAGCCGAGTAGGTCTGGCAGGCAGGGCACTGGAAGTCCTCCCAGACTTCGATCAACACAGGAGCACTAGCCTCCCCCATGGCAGTGCCATCTGGAAGAGGGCGAGGTTCGGGGGTTATCATAACAATATCGCCTACTGGAGCAAGAGCACTCTTAATTGATGGATAGACCAATAATGCGACCACAATTAATGCTCCAGCTGTAATTGCCAATATCGTTATCAGCCGTTGCCTGCGCTGACGTTTAAGTCGTTGTTCGCGAATAACTTGACGTTTACTCTTAGAAGCCTGTTTTTTCGCCATGTAATCTCCTAACTCCAGGTATATTAGCCCAGATTTTCCCACGAGGGAGATCTTTTGTCTAGAGGAGAGTGAATTCCTCTAAACATATACTCACGTTGATGATCCCACCACAAGCTCAGAGGTAATCAATGGATACGAAGTTCACGAATTTCATCATGGCTCACATCAAACAACCATCGCCGAGTCCTGACGCCTTTATATAGAATCTATTGGGCTAAAGACAATCAAGATCGACGAACACGATTAAATTGGACACTGGAATACTGGGAATTTCTCTCCGCTACGGCTAAAGCCGGCTTTTTGGTAGAGCGACAATGAGATCATATTGTCATCTTGTGTATTTACGGTAACGTTCCCGACATTACGCCTCTCAAACTGGGATAACATATCGCACACCAATGCATATCCAACCCCCAAACCCTGAAATTTGGGCTTTACCGCCAAACGAGCTAAGTGACCTCCCATGGCAGTTATTGTACTGATCTGATATCCAGCTACTTCACCGGATATTTCTGCCACTGTTGCAATTGATGCTTGCCTGAAGGCCACTTCCAGACAAGATTGCGAGTTTTGCCATACATTACCAAATGCTACAGTATCAACCATTTCCACTTGCGTTAGATCATCATAATTCATTAAGCGGATCATCGCAGCAGCAGGTTTCGCTACTTCAGGTAAGGCACCACCCTTCCACGTTAAGACAACCACATTATTGGTATGGACAAAATTATTTTCCTCCAACACTTTACGAAACCAGTGCTGAAGTGGTATCGCGGCAGCGGATATCTGAGCGGTAGATTCAGCCAGTTGTCTTTGAGCAATAGGCCAAAGTTCCTCCCATGCCTTCTCCACAGAGATTTCTGATGATACCGCGAATAATCGTATCCAGGCCACATCCGGAGGGTCTGGTGGGCAGGCAAGTGCAGCCAGAATGTCACCGTTCCGCTCAACGACCAGATAAGGATAATTCCCCACCCAGTCTAAAGGCGAACGCCAATCAAGATGTCGGTGGATATGAGCTTCAAAGTGGACAAGGTTTGCCAACCGCTGGCGGTCGTCCTCGGATACCGAACGCACAGTGTTTTGGCGAAGGTTTGCTATCATACGTATTGATTTACCTGAGTAGGGCCCTCACCATATGGCTGAATTACATGCGTTCCTTTTATTGTCAACATTGGCTCCACCCCAACATTCCATCCGTCAGGGGAGAACCACCGTTTACTGTTCAATCGATTTGATTACTTTCCAACTGTTCATCACTTCGCTTTAGCTTCGTGAACATGACGAAAAGAACGGGCAACACCAGTAGCGTTAACAACGTGGACGTCATTACGCCGCCAATAACGACAGTGGCAAGGGGGCGCTGAACTTCGGCTCCAACCCCTGTCGAGATGGCCATGGGAATAAAGCCGACTGCATCCGTGATGGCCGTAGCCAAAACGGGTCGCAACCGTTGATGGGCAGCCAATGAAGCAGCTTCATGCAT
>DAOVXM010000498.1 GCA_030636125.1 Chloroflexota bacterium
AGGAAAAGGATGCTCACCTTGCATCGCGTGCGTGACCCAAAACCAGAAGATATCTCGCCTTTCCGTAGTGACCGCAGAAAGGATTGGTATGTCGTCACCTTGAAAGGGGCTCCAGACCTGGTATTAGACCACTGCACCCAGCTGCAAAAGATGGACGATTCGATCACTCCTTGTGATGAAGCACAGCGAATGAAAATTCTGGCGAACAATGACCGCATGACCCAAAAAGCGCTTCGTGTTTTAGGGATGGCCTATAAGGTTGTGCCAGGCATGCCAGATGAGGATAAACTGGAACAATTAGAAGAGGACTTAATCTTTGCCGGCTTGATCGGCATGATCGATCCCCCGCGCCTTGAAGTATCTTCGGCCTTGGAGATGGCGCGCCGCGCAGGCATCCGTACGGTGATGATCACTGGTGATTTCCCCAACACTGCCCGCGCGGTTGCTGAATCGATCAACCTGCTTGAACCAGGGCACCAGGTGCTGACCGGAACGCAAATGGATGAAATGGAAGATGCGGTCCTTGAACGCCAGGTGGCTTTCACGGATGTGTTCGCCAGGGTCTCTCCTAAGCATAAGCTGCGTATAGTGGAAGCGCTGCGAGCCAGAAATGAGGTGGTAGCCATGACTGGCGATGGTGTCAACGACGCGCCGGCCATCAAGCGCGCCAATATCGGTGTTGCCATGGGGATTACGGGAACGGATGTGGCTAAGGAAAGCGCCGATATGGTCCTGACCGATGATAATTACGCCAGCATCGTTTCAGCTGTGGAGCAGGGGCGCGTAATTTACAGCAATATCCGCAAGTTCGTTTATTATCTTTTATCGTGTAACGTCGCTGAGATCGCCACCATCTTTTTAGCCATCATGTTGACCCAGGGTTCACCCTTAACCGTGATCCAGCTGCTGTGGTTGAACCTGATCACGGATGGCGCGCCAGCTTTAGCCCTGGGAACGGAAAAAGGCGATCCCGATATCATGGACCAGCAGCCACGTCCACCATCAGAGCCGATCATCAACCGCTTTATGACCGCCGGTATTGGTATACAAACAGTCGCCATCACCTTTGTCACCCTGACAGCCTACATGATTGGTTTGCGGTTATTTTCGGAGGATCCGCTGATTCCCGGGACGATGGCATTTGTGACCATATCCTTTTCGGAATTGCTGCGAGCATTTACCGCTCGATCAGAGCGCTACCCCTTGATTAAGATCGGTCCATTCAGCAACCGGCTGATGAATTACTCTGTTCTTACTTCATTGGCTTTGCTGCTCGTCGTGGTTTACGTGCCGTTCCTCCAGCCGATATTCAACACGACTGCCTTAGGCTGGTCGCAGTGGCAGTACATCCTGCCCTTGATCTTCATCCCTGCGGTGACCGCAGAATTAAGTAAGCCCATCTTGACCCGGTTTTTTCCAGGTTGAGAATTGATAAGTCCAGTTATTAAAAATCCGGGTGTAGCTATCCAGAAGTAATTAAATCTTCAATAGATTTTCTAACAACCCGACAGATTCGCGATAAAGGAAACGGAAGCTCTCTGAGCGGAATAAAATGCAGTTGCATCCTGAATAAAATGAAGGGCGAAGAGCGCTTCCGTGAGCGTCCTTCGCCCATCACTTCGTTCAGGATTCAACTTCGCTCAGAGCCTGCACTGAGTTTATCGAAGTGATGCTCACTCCAGCGTTGCCACTAAAAGTGCCGGGTGGTTAGCGGTTTTTTTGTCCATATAATTCCATTGCATTGGGGGATCATTTACATATCTTCATGACTTAATGCTTGCTGCAGGAGGAATCCTTCTTAATTCTGGGTTTTATTTTCGTGGAGTATAATCTCGATAAGCCAAAGAAGGAGCAAATCGTTTGTCTCCACAAACACCAGAAAATCTGATCGGTGCCTTTCTCGATGATCGGTACCGGATAGAATCGTCCCTGGGACAGGGCAGCATGGGGGTTGTTTACCGTGCCCGTGATACCGTTCTCGAGCGAGATGTCGCCATAAAGGTGGTTTCACGTCTCTCCCTGGGGACGAGCGGTCGGGGTCGCCTGCTCCAAGAAGCCCAATCTATCGCAAAACTCAATCATCCCAACATCGTCACCGTGTATGACGTGGGAGAACGGGATGGTCTGCCGTTCATCGTCATGGAGCTGGTAGATGGGCAATCGCTCCACGAAGACCGGCCAGACGACCTCGAATCAATTCTCGCTATTACCCGGCAGATATGTTCCGCACTCCAGCATGCGCACTCCCAGGGCATCATCCACCGTGATATCAAGCCTGAGAATGTACTGCTGGACCAGGATGGCAACGCCAGGTTGATGGACTTTGGCATTGCTCGCTCTGCGGCCTCCCGGCTCACACAACAGGGCAATTTAATTGGGACGATTCATTACATAGCACCTGAACAAGCGCTGGGGGAAGATATCGACCAGCGGGTTGATTTGTATTCTCTGGGGGTAATGCTCTACGAATTGGTCACCGGAGAGCTGCCTTTCGAGTCCGAAGATCCACTTGCTGTCATCACCCAGCATCTGCACGCGCCGGTTGTCCCGCCCAGAGCCAAAGATGAAACCATCCCGCTCGAATTGGATACCTTAATCCAGCAGCTTATGGCGAAAAATCCACTTGACCGGCCAGAATCAGCTGCCGATGTTCAAATTGTTCTGGAAGGTATCACCGCCAATTTGGATGTGGGCATGGCAGCTCCAGCAGCATTACAGCAGCCTGATATATCATCTCTGGACCG
>DAOVXM010000252.1 GCA_030636125.1 Chloroflexota bacterium
ATGTTCCCATTTACTGATGAGTATGGAGCTAAGTGGCGAGCCTATGCAAGCGTATTAGAAAATGATTGGGCAATCATCGTTCAAATCCCTGAAAATGAGATTATTGTTTCTGCATTCTTCTTGCAGCGATTCTCCTGGATAGCCCTAGGGGTAGGGATGATCTTTATTCTCGTATTATCAATCCTAACTATTCGCCAAGGTCTCCTTCCGATTAGAGCGATTACTGAAACCGCTACAGCTATCGCCGGGGGTGATTTAACGAGGATTGCGCCCATTGATAGTGAGGGTGAGTTCGGTATTCTAGCGAACGCATTCAATAGCATGACTAACCAGCTTCGTGAACTAATCGCTAACCTGGAAAGGCGCGTTACAGAACGTACACGCGACTTAGAGCGGCGTGCTATCCAACTTCAAGTAGCCGCAGAGGTTGCCAGCGAAGCCGCTGCTATTCGTGACCTTGAACGATTACTTGATCACACGGTACACCTTATCTCCGACCGCTTTGATTTCTATCATGCCGGTATTTTCCTGATAGATGACACAAGAAAATACGCTATCCTTCGTTCCGCCTCCTCTGATGGCGGACAGCGCATGTTAGCCCGAGGTCATAAGCTAGAAGTAGGACAAAAAGGCATTGTTGGATACGTTGCCGGGAAAGGAGAACCCCGTATTTCTCTCGATGTTGGTGAAGACGTCGAATACTTTAATAATCCCGATATGCCCCGGACACGCTCAGAAATGGCACTCCCACTTATCGTTCGTCAAGAGGTTATTGGTGTTCTTGACGTTCAATCTACAAAAGCATCGGCCTTCACACAGGATGATATTACCGTATTACAGATCCTCGCTGATCAAATCGCCTTAGCCCTTGATAACGCCCGTTTACTCGCTGAAAGTATGCAAGCCTTCAATGAGTTGGAAAAATTATATAAGCAAGAATTTGAGGGCGCCTGGCTCCAGAGACTCGCAAATCAGAAGATCACCTACTCTTATAACCAGTTTGGTATTCAGAAGACATCCTCATCTCCATTATCCTCAATATCAGAGGATGAAAATCCACGAGTACTGAAGCTACCACTCAGTTTTCGTGGTCTAGCTCTTGGGACAATTACCTTACGTAGGGCGAGCGAGCAACCTCCCTGGTCAATCGATGATATCCAATTGGTAAAAACTACAATAGCACAAATTGTCCTGGCATTAGAGAACGCTCGTCTGATGGAGGAGATACGCCGACGAGCCCAGGACGAAGAAACCCTCAACCAGATCAGTGAAAGTGCTCATACATCCTTGGACTTAGAAACTGTAATGAAAAAAGCTGTAAGAGAAATCGGACAGTCTCTTGGAGCGGCGAAAGTTCAAATACGGCTAACGAATGGTGGGGAAACACCTGAAACAACCACCTCTCCTGACCCTGTTCAAGTGTCCGGGAGTTAACCAGATGACAGAGGCAATCAGGCTTAAACCATACCATAGTCTTCGCAATAGATTACTGCTCTTATTGCTTGGCACGACCGTGATTGCCGCAGTATTAATTGTTGGAATAACGATATACGTGACTCAAACATCTGGACGTAATGCGCAGCAAATTAGCGGTCAGGCACTGATTGATCAGGCTGAGGGCTACTTAATTCAACTTACTGAAAGCAATGCCAGAGAAAACGATCTTATCCTAAACGGTATTCTGCGAGATACACAAAAGGTAGCCAGCTACACTGCCTCGATCTATGGGAATCAGGAAGTATTTTCCAATGATAGCTTCTGGATAATCGAAGAGCATATGCATTATGGATCAGAAGGACAATTCGCAAACAGACTGGACGACATCACAAGCGTCTTCGTCCCAAATACCCGCACCGTTGATCAGGAGACTATCGATGATATCAGGTTGGGTGGTTCCCTCGAACTCATTTTTAAGAGCACCCTTGAAAACACACCAAATATCGAGGCAATTTACTTTGGTACCCCCCAGGATGTTGTCCGATACTTTCCCAATGTAGGTTTGGGTGATGTACTACCACCAGATTTCCAGGCCTCACAGAGGCCATGGTACCAGGGTAGCACGCTTGAAAACAATCCTGAACGAAATCCCTGGTGGACACCCCCGTATGTCGATGCTACCGGACTTGGGCTGGTAACAACTGCTGCAATGCCAGTATATAGCCCTCATGGATCTTTTATTGGTGTCATCGGCCTGGATATGACTTTGAATGAAATGATTGCCACTATCGAAAAGACGCGCTTCCTGGAAAGCGGTTATTCATTTTTAATCGATGGAAATGGGCATGCCATCGCTCTTCCTGATCAAGGCTTTTATGACATTATGGGTCGCCACCCCGAACCAGATGAATTTTATGCGGACTTAACCACCACGGATACCGAGTTTGCGCCCATATTGGCTAATATGATGGCAGGTAAAAGTGGATTTGATAGTATTGACCCTGATGGTAGGGAATTATATATCGCTTATGCTCCGTTAGAAAGTACTGGTTGGAGCTTGGGCAGTGTCATCCAGTCTAATGATGTTCTCAAAGTCATTACCCCTCTACAGGAGGAGTTGGGAAAAACCACCGGCTCGTTATTGATTACATTTGTCCTACCTGCAAGCTTGGCCCTCTTAACCCTCGCGATTGTGATTGGTTTGTTATTTACCAATCGAACCGTACGACCAATTCAAAACCTGGCAGAAACGGTGCAAAAGATTGGTGCTGGTCATTGGGATGTACAGATCCCCCGGGCAAGCACCTATGAAATCAATATACTCTCTGATGCTTTTGAATCAATGCGTGGACAAATACATGACCTCGTCACACAGCTAGAAAGGCGCGTAAGCGAGCGGACCCGAGATTTAGAACGTCGCAGCCTACAGATGCAGGTTGCCGCAGAAGTCGCTCGCGATGCCACCAGTACACGCAATCTGTCCGAATTGCTGGAGAATTCAGTTACCTTGATCAGAGGCCGTTTCGGGTTTTACCACACCGGTATATTTTTACTAGATGAGAACGAAGAATACGCCGTTTTACGTGCAGGCACAGGCGAAGCCGGACGTAAAATGATCGCAAATGGTCACAAATTGAGGGTGAATAAACCTGGTCTCCACATAAACTCAACAGAACCAAGCGGATTGGTTGGAACAGCCACAAGTACTGGTCAGCCTCGCATAGCCCTGGAAGTCGGCACAGACGCCGCTCATTACAAAAACCCTTTATTACCCGAAACCCGTTCAGAGATGGTCGTACCCTTAAAAGTAGGTGATCGAGTAATTGGTGCCTTGGATGTCCAAAGCCAATACCCCAACGCCTTCAATGAGGATGATATAACCACGCTTCAAATTATTGCCGACCAATTAGCTGTAGCCATTCAGAGCGCTGACCTGCTTGAGGAGGTCCAATCGAACTTGATGGAGCTGGAAAACATATATAGTCAGTACGCTTCCAACGAATGGCGCAAGTTAAGTCATTCAAGTTCTATCATCGGTTATCAGTACGATAAAACAAGTTCAACGCCTATACAATCCGATTTTCGCGAAGATGATCTGCTAGATGACCCAAAGAGTCAAGCTGTGAAAGTACCTCTTCAGGTGCGTGGTGTGACAATCGGTGAACTTGACGTCTGGTTTGAGGCTGATCGCGTATCACCGGATGATATGGCATTGATCGAATCCATATCTTCACGTTTGAGTCAGGCGATGGAAAGTGCACGCTTATTTGAGGATACCCAACGTCGTGCCGCGCGCGAGAAGCTGGCTAGTGAGATTACAACTAAGGTACGTGCCAGCAATGATCCTCAAACGATTTTACAAACGGCAGTGTTAGAACTACATAAGGCTTTGAAAGCCAATCGTGCTCAGGTTATCTTACACCAGACCCAGTCTTATCCTAAAGATATTAATAATGGTGGAAATGGTCATGAGCTTGACAAAAAGAACGAGATAAGTGAGTAATCTTATGGCGTACATGATAGCAGTAGCAAATCAAAAAGGTGGCGTTGCCAAGACAACAACCGTGGTATCGCTCGGTGGAGCTCTTGCCAAATCCGGGATGGAAGTATTACTAATTGATCTGGATGCTCAAGCAGATCTTACTCTGGCAATGGGTTATAACCCACGGGAAATGCGTGGTTCGATAGCCGACGTACTCTTGAATTCGGGCAATATTCTCAATATTACCCGTGAGACGGATATCCCCGGTATTGACATCATTCCATCTAATGATGAAATGGAGTTAGCTGAACAATTTCTTCCCATCCGCAATGGCTTCGAATACGTTCTTAAGAATGCATTGACCAGTCACCTTCCTCCCCATGTATATGACGTTATCATTTTGGACTGCCCACCCGCTTTAGGAGCAATCACTCATAACGCCTTGAACGCTGCTCAGTTGTTGATCGTCCCAACTCAGCCCGAGTATTTCTCAGCCCATGCCATGAGAAACATGATGGTTGCAGTTCGCCATGTCCGAAATTCTAGCAATCCAAATCTGGTCTATCGTATCCTGATCACCATGCGGGATCGCCGCAATCGTATACATCGCAGCTTCAGCGAACAAATCCAAACGACTTTCAAAGAAGGTCTTTTTAGCACAGTAATTGATGTCGACACCAAATTGCGTGAAAGTTCCGTCGCTGGACTGCCTATCACTCATTACACTGCTAAAACTCGGAGTGCTATCCAATACCAGTCCCTAGCCCAGGAGTTGACTAAGAATGTACAGGAATCAGTTGCTCAAAGTGCGGCGTAAACGGATCGAGAGCCTCTTCGCCAATCTGGAGCAAGAAACGAGCCATTTTTCTATTGAGACGCATCCTGTTACTTCTGGTTGGACATGGGAATGTGATCCAGACGGGAATTACATTGCCTGTAGCCCAGAGGTTGAACCAGTATTAGGGATCAATTCCGCCGAATTCCTGGGTCAGCCACTTACCCGATTCAGAATAACCTCCCAGTCCACTCAAATTCTAGAGTCAGCTATAGATAAGGGAAATTTCCCACTG
>DAOVXM010000295.1 GCA_030636125.1 Chloroflexota bacterium
GGGGACATGCGATCCTGCGCGAAGATCATGAGGGCTTACCGAAGGATATTCTAACAGGCGACATACGCATGTTCGATCAGGCCGGACAGGTTGTGGTCGAAGCTACCAGTGTGCGGTTGAAGCCGGTAAGTCAACAAGAACGCAATGAATTGACGCAAGGACGGGAAAGTGATTGGTTGTACCAAATTGAATGGCGGCCAAAAGAAGTAGAGCCTCGTGAGGAAGGATTAAAAATTGAGACTGACCCCGGAAGCTGGCTCATTTTGGCTGACCAGCATGGAGTAGGGGAAGCATTGGCGGGACGACTGCAGTCGCAAGGTAATCACTGTATTATGGTACATCCCGGCGAAGACTATCGCGCGATCACCGGGGATGACGGAGAAGCCGTCGACCGGTACGAGGTGAATCCGCTGCAAAAGGAAGACTTTGAACAATTAATCGCCAAGGTGCTGTCCGATGAAGCGTATCCGTATCAAGGTGCGATATTCCTTTGGAGTCTGGATGCAGACGAGGCGATGACGAGTTCCTCTTTACAAGCAGATCAGGCGCGAATCTGTGGCGGCGCATTGTATTTGGCTCAGGCGCTGGTAAATAATGACCAAGCCAAAGCAGCGAAGCTTTGGCTGGTGACGCGCGGCGCCCAACCCGTGGGAATGAATCAACAGCGGCTGACGTTAGTCCAGGCACCGCTATGGGGCCTTGGTAAAACAATCGCCCTGGAACATCCCGATTTGAATTGTGCCTGCCTGGATTTAGATCCTAAAGAAGGCATTGATAATCTGGAAGAACTCATCGAGGAAGTCCATGCAGGTGATCGAGAAGATCAGATTGCTTTTCGTGGAAGCGACCGTTATGTGGCCCGCCTGACTCGAAACTCGGGGAACGTCGAAGCCCATCCTATCCCTGAGATCCGGGACGACGGAACCTATTTGGTTTCTGGGGGATGCGGCGGTCTTGGTCTGAACGTTGCCCAATGGCTGGTTGAGCAGGGCGCGCGACATCTAATCCTGATGGGACGAAGCGGCGCTTCTGAATCCGCACAGGAAGTTTTAAACGAGCTGAATAAGGTTGGCGCACAAATTATTGTTGCTCGCGCCGATGTCTCTAATAAGGATCAGATTGACCAAGCGCTGGCTGAAATCGATCCAAACATGCCGCCATTGCGTGGGATTATTCATGCAGCCGGCGTTCTCGATGATGGCCTGTTGTTACACCAAAATTGGGAGCGTTTCGCCAGGGTAATGGCGCCCAAGGTCGAAGGCGCCTGGAATTTACATCTACTGAGCCTGGATCATCAAGTGGACTTCTTTGTAAGCTTCTCTTCGATGGCTTCCCTCTTGGGCTCCATGGGACAGGCAAACTATGTGGCCGCGAATGGTTTTTTAGATGCACTGGCGCATTACAGGCGAATCCAGGGCTTACCGGTTTTGAGTATAAACTGGGGACCATGGGAGCAGGTGGGTATGGCGGCAGCTTTGGGTGACCAAAACGAAAGGCGCCGAGCGGAGTATGGTATTGGCACAATAACTCCGGACCAGGGTAAACACATCCTTGAAAAATTGCTTAGAGATGATCTGACCCAGGTTGGTGTGTTTCCAGTCACCTGGCCAATTTATTTTCGCCAGTTCCCGCCTGACGGTGAGCCTCCCTTGTTTTCGGAGCTTGTTCAGGAAGCACAAGTACAGGGATATAGAGCTCAAGAGAAGCCACCAGGGGTCGTTTTGCTGGAAAAACTTGAAAAGGCATTGGAAAGTGAGCGTATGGGGATTTTGAGGAACTTTGTGCAAGAGCAAGTGGTCAAAGTTCTTGGTCTCAATCCATCTGAACCCCCGGACGAACGCCAGGGACTGTTTGAAATCGGCCTTGACTCGTTAATGGCCGTTGAATTGAGCAATCGCCTCAGGATCAGCCTTGATCGCCCACACCCGCAAACACTGGCGATTGAACATCCAACGATTCAAGCGCTCACCGCATACCTGGCCGAGGATGTATCTTCCCTTATATCTGAGCCGCCTTCTCGACCAGCGCTGCCGGAAACAGAAGAACCCCAGTCTGCCGCCGATAAAGCTTTGGAATATCTTTCCGATGATGAAATCGAGCAGGTGCTTCTTGAAGAACTGGACAAATCCGGTTATTAGGAATGGTAAAAGAGAGTCAGCGGATGAACCAACCCGTAGAGCCGAAAAACACTCCATCCTCCCTTCGTCGTGCGCTGGTAGCGCTCAAAGAAATGGGCGCGAAGGTCGAAGCGATGGAGCGTGCTCAGACAGAGCCGATAGCCATCATTGGCATCGGGTGTCGCTTTCCAGCAGGAGCCGACACGCCGGAAGCGTTTTGGGAGCTCCTGATCAGCGGTACAGACGCCACATCGGAAATCCCAGCAACCCGATGGGATGTTGATGCTTACTATAACCCTGATCATGATGTGCCCGGTAAAATGTACACGCACCGGGGCAGCTTCTTGGAGGAAGTGGACAAGTTCGATCCTCAATTTTTTGGCATCTCCCCGCGTGAAGCCGAAAGCATGGACCCGCAACAACGGCTTCTCTTAGAAGTCAGTTGGGAAGCCCTGGAAAAGGCCGGGCAGGCGCCGGACAAACTGGCCGATACCCAAACCGGTGTCTTCGTCGGAATAAGCACCAATGACTTCGCCACCATGCTTTCTCAATCGGTGGAATACAGTCAAATCGATCCCTACACAGGTACAGGGAGCGCTTTTTGCGTTGCATCTGGACGGCTGTCCTACGTTTTAGGCCTTCGGGGCCCCAATCTTGCGGTGGATACGGCCTGCTCCTCCTCGCTGGTAGCCGTTCATCTCGCCTGTCAAAATCTGCGCGCTGGAAAATGTAACCTGGCACTGGCTGGAGGCGTGAATTTATTATTATCCCCTGATCCAATGATCTACCTTTCCAGGGTTCAAGCGCTTTCTCCAGATGGCCGGTGCAAGACGTTCGATGCTGCGGCGGATGGATACGGGCGGGGAGAGGGCTGCGGAATGATCGTTCTAAAGCGCCTTTCCGACGCGCTGGCTGATGGTGACAATATTGTCGCCCTGATCCGCGGATCTGCTGTTAACCATGATGGCCGCAGCAGCGGCCTGACTGTTCCGAACAGCGCGGCACAACAGGAATTAATCAATGAAGCATTGCGTGACGCCCAGGTTGAACTGGGGCAAGTCGATTACGTTGAAGCCCATGGTACCGGCACTTCCCTCGGAGACCCAATCGAATTACGATCGCTTGCAGCGGTTCTGGGTCAAAACCGGGATAAAGAGGGGCCATTGTTGGTTAGCACTGTAAAAACCAATATCGGCCACCTGGAGGCAGCGGCGGGAATAGCAGGTTTAATCAAAGTGGCATTGATGCTGCAACATCAAACCATTCCACCCCATCTGCATTTGAACCAACCCACGCCTCACTTTGCGTGGGGTGAAATACCCATCGAGGTTCCGACAACCGTTGTTCACTGGTCTGACAGGAAAAGGCCCTATGTTGCCGGCGTTAGTTCCTTTGGTCTCAGCGGAACCAACGCGCACGCAGTGCTTGAGCAGGCCCCCACCCCAGAGAAGGAAGGGGTTGAATTCGAGCGCCCTCTTCACATCCTCAGCCTGTCGGCCAGGAGCGAACCCGCTTTAGAAGATTTGACCGCCCGGTATCGAGGATACCTGGCCAGCGAGCCGGCTGCGCCCATTGTGGATATTTGCCATACAGCCAATGCTGGCCGGTCCCATTTCAGTCACCGGCTGGCACTGATTGGCCAATCCTCAGATCAGTTCCAGGAAAAACTCGCCGCCCTGGCTGCTGGGCAAAGCGTAGACGGTTTATTTAAATCACAGGCGCGCCAATCCAATACCCCTCAAATAGCGTTCCTGTTCACCGGGCAGGGCTCCCAGTATGCAGACATGGGGCGTCAACTCTTCGATACCCAGCCAATATTCCGCCAGACCATGGAAGAATGCGACCAATTATTGTACCCATACCTGGAACAATCCTTGCTTACCATTCTTTACTCCGATTTGGGTGACCAGTCAAAAATTGATCAAACCGCATATACCCAACCAGCCCTCTTCGCCCTGGAATATGCCCTGGCGCAGCTATGGCTCTCCTGGGGCTTTGAACCGGCGGCTGTAATGGGACACAGTGTGGGCGAGTACGTCGCCGCTTGCGTGGCTGGGATATTCAGCCTAGAGGAGGGGTTGAAACTGATAGCCGAGCGAGGCCGGTTAATGCAAACCCTTCCCAAGAATGGCGCCATGGCAGTTATCTTCGCCAGTGAGGCTCAGGTCGCCGACGCGATTGCCTCCTTTCAAGATGAAATCTCCATTGCAGCCATTAATGGACCGGAGAACGTAGTCATCTCCGGCGCGAAGCAGGCGACACAATCCGTCCTAAGTAAATTAGCCGATATGGGACTTCGGACACAGCCTCTGAACGTATCTCACGCCTTTCATTCTCCCCTGATGGATCCAATCCTGGATGCATTTGAACAGACTGCCCGGCAAATTCAGTTTTATGCCCCCCGTATTCCTTTGGTTTCAAACTTGACTGGCCGGGTACTGGGCCGGGATGAAATCCCGGACGCTGGGTACTGGAGAGCGCACATCCGA
>DAOVXM010000484.1 GCA_030636125.1 Chloroflexota bacterium
CTTTGTTTCAATTGCGCCTCCCGCTCGACTGGCAGTCGCTAAGAGCGCTACGACTTTTTGAGATTTTTCCTACTACGACTTAATGAGTATCGGCATGCCCAACTGCTTAAAGTGTTGCGCCATTGTTACCAAACTATCGAGTCACTTTCACCGCGCAACACTAGGCTGAAAAATATTGTAATGCCATAGTGAGGCGGGTCTCAACATCTTCAGGCGCATCACGTGGGATGGCCTGTAGAGCGGCTTGCGCTTCTACCACGCTGTATCCAAGGGTTGTGAGCGCCTCTAGAACTTCAGTATCAGTATCACTCATCCCCGATACTGGTTCCAATCCAGGTTCCGCTGGTATGCGGTCCTGAAGATGAAGTAATATTTTTTGGGCAGTTCGTTTTCCAATTCCCGGCACGCGAGTAAAAACTTCAGCTTGCTCGTGAAAAACCGCCCGGCGGATTGCATCTGTGGTTAATGTCGATAATGCCGCTAGCGCCAAACGAGGTCCAACTCCATTCACGCTTATCAGCAATACGAAATATTCTCGCGCATCTTTGGTATCAAAACCATACAGGCTGAGAGAATCCTCGCGTACCACCAGATAAGTATACAAAAAGATGTTTTCTCCAGGTCGCAGTCCATCCCGCAACGGAGATGGGACATTGACCTGCAAGCCCACTCCAGCAATCTCAACTACAATATTATCTGAACTGATTTCCTGCACCTGCCCTCTTAGACTGGCAATCATATTATTATTCCTGGGATTAAGAAGAATTGGGCTTGTGTTTCCATAAAACCTACCTAGGCACCATATATCGACTGCATCTGGGCTGAGTGTAAATGGCAAATGGCGACAGCTAAAGCGTCAGCAGCATCGTCCGGACGTGGTAATTCTTCTAGGTTGAGCAATGCCTTAACCATTTGTTGCACCTGATTTTTATCAGCGCCTCCATATCCTGTCACAGCTTGCTTGACCTCCATGGGTGTGTACTCAGAGATAGATATCCCTTGTTCGGCAAGTGCCAGGAGAGCAACACCTCTTGCTTGACCAACACTGATTGCAGTCCTAACGTTTTTCTGGAAAAACAGCTTCTCCACCGCACCATTTTCTGGGCGATGGAGACTCATAATTTCTGCTAGTCCTTTGTGTAATTGTAGCAAACGCTCGGGCATAGGGAGACGAGCTGGTGTCTCAATGACACCATAATCAACAGCTACCAGGCCTCCTTCTTCGTTATCACGCACAACGCCATATCCGGTGATCGCCGTCCCCGGATCTATACCGATTACAAGCATCCTGACCTAGCATCTACCTCAGGCAACTTGTAGTTGAACCATCACTTCATCAGGGATGGTCATATTGGAGTACACATTTTGAACGTCATCCAATTCATCAAGAGCCTCGATCACTTTGAGGACCTGCAAAGTGTCGTCAACGCTTAGTTCAAGCTCATTATTCGGTATCATTCTTAGCTCAGCCTCTTCAGGATTGATGTCAGACTCCTTTAACCGGTCACTTACTTCTTTGAACACTTCCACGGGACCAATTATTTCAATGGTTTCCTCGTCGAAGTTTACATCATCAGCCCCAGCTTCAACAGCTAACTCGAACACATCATCGGGATCACAACACTCGGAGGGAAATGAAAAATATGATGATCTTGTAAATTGCCAGGCGACTGAACCTGAATCTGCCATATTACCACCCATTCGATTCAAGATATGTCTTATATCAGCAACTGCCCGATTACGATTATCTGTAACGCATGAAATGATCAAAGCGACTCCATGAGGCGCATAACCCTCATAATTAATCTCTTCGATTTGAAGCCCATCTTTTGATTCACCTGTGCCGCGTTTAATTGCCCTTTCAATATTATCTTTTGGCATATTTTGGGCTCGGGCACGATCGATGGCATATTGCAAGCGGAGGTTTGTACCGGGGTCGCCGCCTCCATCCCGCGCAGCAATACTGATCTCACGTGCTAAGCGAGTAAAAACCTGACCGCGCTTTGCATCTGCTGCACCTTTCTTACGTCGAATTGTAGCCCAATGTGAATGTCCGGACATAAGCCTCTCTCCTGTAATTTATCAATAAAATTATTTCCCCCCAGGTCCTCTTCTATGATGAGACGCACATAATTCGTATTGAATTATACCATTTCAGTTTTCAATGACGAGAACGGCCTCGCCATTAATTCGACTGCGTTTAAGATCCAACAACGCTTGGTTTGCTTTTTGTAACTTGTAAGGCATGGTCGTAACCATAATTGGAATTTCTACGGCTAATTTCAGGAAGTCAACTCCGTCTTGGTAAGTAGCATTGGACACGCTTCGTAATGTGCGCTCACCGTAAATCAAACGATAAGGCATCTCCGGAATTGGTGACATATGGATGGCATTGATAGCCAAAGTGCCGGCGGGTTTGAGCTTTTCAAGGATGATCGGCACTAGACCCCCAGCCGGAGCGAAGATCACCGCTCTATCAAGAAGATTAGGTGCACTATCCTCTGCTCCCCCAACCCAAGCTGCGCCCAGCTCATTCGCCAATTGCCTGTGTTCATTCGAGCGAGTGAATACATATACTTCACAATTCCAGTGATGTGCAACCTGAATTGCTAGGTGAGCACTAGCGCCAAAACCTACCAGCCCAATACGTTCTCCAGGATTCAAATCGGCCAATCGCAATGATCGGTATCCAATAATGCCCGCACACAGCAAGGGTGCCGCCTTGATCTCGTTAATTTCATCTGGAATTCGGAGAACAAAATTTGCCTCGGCCACCATATAGCTAGCGTATCCACCATCGATGTGATATCCGGTAAAGCGCGCCTCCGGGCACAAGTTTTCTCGTCCACTCTGGCAGTACGCACACATCCCGCAGGTGGCATACAGCCAAGGTACTCCAACCCGATC